>JBQTIC010000086.1:0-2796 GCA_052388435.1 Chromatiales bacterium
GTAATGAGAAGGCGGTGCGCGTCGCCTTCGCATTGAACCGCGGGTGCTCACCACGCCGTCGCGCAAGGTGGCGTAGCAGATCCGGGCGAGCTGGTTGGCCAGCGCCCAGGTGGCCTTGTTGTGGTGGGTGCGCTGTTGCACCTTCAGCGCGCCGCCTCGCAGGCCATCGAGGTGTTTACCGGCCTGGGTGGCCACGGCGGCGGCGCGCAGGACGGCGCGCGCACCGTGGGTGATGAGCATGCGCGAGGCTTTCGCCGCGTTTGGAGATCCGGCCGAGGTGTCGGGTGTTGCCGGAGGAATGTTCCTTGGGGTGAGCCCGAAGCAGGAGGCGAAGTGGCGCGCCAGCACGGAAATGAGCGACGTTTCCACGGGTGGCCGCGACCATCGCGGTGGCCGTCAGCAGGCCGATGCCGGGAATGGACAGCAGCGTCTGGCAGGCGGGCGAAAGTTTGGCGCATCGGGCGAGTTTGCGCTCCAGCTCACTGATGCGCGTCTCCGGCAAGCGTATTTCCTCGATGAGCAACTTCATCGTACCGCGTCACAGCGTGGGAATGGGCGAGTGCGGATCGACCAGCAGGCGGCTCACCTGCGCGATACCCACACGGCTGCCGACACTGATGCGGAGCCCGCACTCCCGGCAGAAGCCGCGCAGGGCGTTGATGCGCGAGGTGCGGGTGCCCATCCACAGCGAGCGGGTACGGTGCAGGCCTGAAGCGCCTGTTGCTCGACCGACTTGACCTTTACCGGTGTGATATTCGATTCGAGGCGCGCGTGACCTCCAGCAGCGCGCAGGCATCGGCCGCATCGGTCTTGTTGCGGTTGACGTAGTCCCCGGACTCAGACTCAGATTGCCTGACCGACGCCAGCGGCTCGCAACGTAGCCTCCTCGGGCCCGCGCCCGGCACAGCAATCGGCGAGCTTCCCGTTGATGGCGACGGCGGGCACGGAACGAATACCCAGGGTCTTCGCCCGCTTGGCGACGGCCGGATCGTTCATGTCGTGGAGCGTCACCTCACAAGACGGACAAGCGATCCGGTTGACCAGCTGAACGGTCTCCTCGCACGCGGGGCACCCCGCGCTGAACACCTCGATTTTCCTCTTGGTAGCCATGTCAGAACCTCCATTTCGGTGCGTTCTTCGTTTCAATTGCCGGCTCCTGCTGAACGCACTTGGGGCAGGAGGCGACTTCACCTTTCCTCTGCGGCCACGCATTCCACACAGACGCGGCAATCAGCAGCCCAATGCCGCCGTACATGGCGGTGTTGGAGTCGAAGACGAACTTTCCAACCAGAACGACGAGGGCCGCTGCCAGACCCACGCCGAATGGACCATATCCACGCCGGGTGCGCGCACGGAATGCGAGCGCGCCCACGGCCAGGACGAGGAACACCGCCGTCAGCGGGATCAGGTATGCTGCGTCGAGCAGGAAGCCCAGCCCCACCGAACTGAGCAGGCCCGCATACGCAGGCCAGCAGGCCGGACAGGCGAGCTTTGGGAGAAACGCAAACGCGATTCCCGGTACTAGGAGCTTCGCCATCCCGATGGCGACCGCGTGCCGACCATCGCTGGGAGGTCGCCGGAGAGAAAGGCTTTCCTGATCTGTTCGACGGATGGCGCGCCCTCGAATGTGCCGGAGCCATTGCGGTACACGCGGCAACTCTATCCTCCGTTGCCTGGGGCTACACCCGCCACATCCCGGCCGTTCACGAGGATCGTGGGAGAGCCGTACCCCAGAACGTAGGCCGGGCTGTCGGGCGACTTCCTGTCCCACTCTTTCCATGACGGCTGGAGCCCGGCCTCGATGAAGCCCTCGAGTATCGCCTTCCTGGTGCGCTGGACGTTCGGACAGTCCGTGTCGTAGATCAGCTCAACCTGCAGCATCACTCAGTGTCCTCCGAATCCAGGGCTTCCAGAATCGGACACTGCGTCACCGGCCCCTTTCCCGAGCACTCGCCGATGAGCTTCGTCAACGCCTTCCGCATCGCCTGAAGTGTTCGGACCTTATCGTCGATGTTTTGCACCTTGGCCTCCGCGCGCTCACGGACGTCCGCGCACCGGGTCCGTGGCGCGGCCCGGAGCGAGAGCAGTTCCTTGATCTCCTTCAGAGTGAACCCAAGCTCCTGGGCGCGCTTGATGAAGCGCACCCGTAGCACGGCGTCCTCCGGGTACGCCCGGTAGTTCGATCCCGTCCGCGGCGGCTTGGGCAGCAGCCCTCGCCGCTCGTAGTAATGGATCGTCTGCAGGTTCACGCCCGCCTGCTTGGCGACTTCACCGACTTTGAGACCTGTCATCGCTCATCTCCGGAACACAGCATACAGCCCATACCTGCGTATGGGGTCAAGGGCCTTTCTGGCTTCTTCTTGCGGACTGCTCTGGAGGGAATGAGAATCGTCGCAAGTGGCAGCCCAACAACCGGTTGCAGCGGACGGCGCTCCGCGCCGCCGCTGAACCGGAGCGTATGGAGCGGCGCGTGCGCCTGGGTCCGCTGACGCGGACAGACGGCGCACTTGGGTGCTTCGAGCCTCTTCATCCCATCCAACCCGGCAAGCCGCGTGCGCAGGTTGTTCCCGGCAGCTCGCATGTAGGTGTACCGATCAGCATGCGGGTCAACGGTCCCAGGAACGAGGCCGGTGTTCCAGGTCTTTCCTGGAAGAGTAAGGGGTTGTTGGATGTAGCACATTAGGCTACATTCGTAGCCGAAATGAGAACACGAGAGCATGCCGATTTGGGGACCTTGTTTTTTGGCGTCTATCGTCGCCAGGTACTGAGCCTCCTTTTGCTGCATCCCGAAGAGTC
>JBQTIC010000087.1:0-27518 GCA_052388435.1 Chromatiales bacterium
TTCTCAGAGCACGCAAAGCAAAAAGCGTGGTTTTTGCTTTGCTTCATCTTCAACGGCTTGCAGCCTTCGAAGATGGCGGCACATCCCTGTGCCGCAGGAACCTCTGACTTAATCAGAGGTTCCCTAACATCTAGTGCGCGGAAAGAACTCCCATGCCTTGCCTGCCCAGCAGGCGCGTGAGCTGTATGAGCGGCAGGCCGACGAGCGCAGTCGGATCATCGCCCTCCATGCGTTCCAACAGCGCGATACCCAGTCCCTCTGACTTGAAACTGCCGGCACAGTCGACAGGCTGTTCCCGGTCCACGTACGCCTGGATCTCCGCCAGAGACAGTCGCCTGAAGTGGACGGCGTAGGGCTCACAGATAACCTCGCGCACCCCGGTATTGCCGTCCAGTACGCAGAGGCCGGTGAGAAACTCCACCCGGCGCCCGCTGGCGCGCGACAGTTGCTCGCATGCCCGCTCGAGGGTACCGGGTTTGACCAATACTTCGCCATCGAGCGTCGCCACCTGGTCTGATCCGATGATTAGGGCGTCGGGGTGCAACGCCTCCAACGCCTGCGCTTTTGCCTCGGCCAGCCGTTGCACGAGCTCGCGCGGCCTTTCGCCGGGACGCTCGATCTCGTCAATGCGCGGTGCAGCGACGATAAAGGGCAGCCGCAGGCGCTCGAGCAGCGCCCTGCGATAGGGGGACGAGGAGGCCAGCACCAGCAGCCTTGCCGCGCGGAAGCTCACCGAAAGCTCGCGATCTTGCTCGGATTTTTGTCTTTTGGTCGGAAGAGCACTGACATATAATACCGCGCCCTATGGGGGGACCCCTGCCCGATTTCGTCGATCCCCTGCGTCTGGCGGAACTACATGTGCGGCTGGCGGGGCCGGTAGCGCTGTCATCCATGCCGAGGCTCGGAACCTCGCTATGCAGCGACAAAGGGCAGGTGTTCGTCGAGCTTCGCTTTGGCGTCGACGACAAGGGTTGCCATTACGTAGAGGGACGCATCGAGGCCGAGCTGCACTTTGCCTGTCAGCGCTGTATGGAGCCCATGGCCATGACGGTCAAGACGGACGTCAACCTGGCACTCATCAGCAGTGAGTCCGAGGTAGATCACGTGACCGGTCTGCACGAACCGCTGATCGTGCCTGGGACACCCATGCGCCTGGCGCAGGTGATCGAGGACGAACTCATCTTGAGCCTGCCAATGTCGCCCAAACACGCGCCCGGTGCGTGCAGGACGGTAGTATCGAATGACCCCGAGGACGCCACGCCCCGGACGCGCGAAGGCCCCTTTGCCGCGCTGGCAGGCTGGCGCAGGAAAGGTCACCAGTAGAGTTTCAAGGCTAGGAGATAGCAGATGGCCGTACAGCAAAACCGCAAGACGGCGTCGAGGCGCGACATGCGCCGTTCACACGATGCGCTGACCGCACCCACCCTGTCCATTGAGCCGACCACGGGCGAGGTACACCGCCGCCATCACGTGAGCCGCGATGGCTACTACCGCGGCAAAAAGGTGCTGGACAAAGACACCCGGCCGCGCGAGCTGAGCGATCCGCATAGCTGATCACGCCACGTGCCCAGTTATAGTCCTAACGCCAAAGCCGTCTCCGCGGGGGCTGGGCCTTTAGGCGCGCGCATCGCGGTGGATGCAATGGGCGGGGATTTTGGCCCACCGGTTACCGTTGCGGCTGCGCTGCGGGCCGTCAAGCTCCACCCTGGTCTATGTATCACCCTCGTCGGCGACGCTGCCACGTTAAGACAAGAATTGGCTGCGCATGGCGCTGGCGAGGATGGCCGTGTTGACGTGCAGCATGCCTCGCAATGTGTGGAGATGAACGAAGCGCCCTCCCACGCGCTGCGCAATAAGAAGGATTCCTCCATGCGCGTCGCCCTCAACCTGCTCAAGGACGGTGCGGCGCAGGCATGTGTGAGCGCCGGCAACACCGGCGCCCTGATGGCTACTGCCCGGTTTGTGCTCAAGACACTGCCCGGCATCGACCGGCCCGCAATCTGCACCGCCTTACCGGGCGTCGATGGTCACTCCCACGTCCTCGACCTGGGTGCCAACGTCGACTCGAGCGCCGAGGATTTGTTTCAGTTTGCGGTGATGGGGGCGGTGCTCACGAGCGCGGTGGAAAACAGGGATCAGCCGAGCGTAGCGTTGCTGAACATCGGCGAGGAGGAGATCAAGGGCAACGAATCGGTTAAGGCAGCCGCCGCCTTACTTGAGGCGAGTTCGCTCAATTACGTCGGCTTCGTCGAAGGCGACGACATCTTCAAGGGTGAGGTTGACGTGATTGTGTGCGACGGGTTTGCCGGCAACATCGCCCTGAAGTCTGCCGAAGGCGTCGCCAAGATGCTCATACACTTCGCCCGCGAGGAGTTTACGCGCTCGCTGTGGACGCGCTTCGCCGCCCTCGTGAGTCGGCCGGTACTGCACGGACTGCGCCGCAAAGCGGATCCGCGCCGCTACAACGGGGCCAGTCTGCTCGGACTGCGCGGCACCGTCGTCAAAAGCCATGGCGGCGCTGACGAACTGTCGTTTCTAAAAGCGATCGAGGAGGCGGCGGTGGAGATCGACAAGCGGGTGCCCGAACACATCGCTGACGAGGTTGCGGCGTTGCTGAAGGAGCGTCGCGCCGTATGACTTATTCGCGTATTGCAGGCACCGGCGGTTATCTGCCCGAAAAGGTACTGACCAACGCCGATCTGGAAAAAATGGTGGACACCACCGATGCGTGGATCACCGAGCGTACGGGAATCAAGCGCCGGCACATCGCTGCAGACAATGAAACTACCTGCGACCTCGCGGAGATCGCCTCGCGGCGCGCGCTGGACGCCGCTGGCCTCGCACCCCGCGACATTGAACTGATCGTCGTTGGAACCACCACGCCGGATCAGATTTTTCCGAGTACGGCGTGTCTGCTTCAGGACCGCCTCGACGTGCACGGGCCACCGGCCTTCGATGTGCAGGCGGTATGTACGGGATTCATCTACGCCCTCGGCATCGCCGACAAGTTCATCCGCGCCGGCACCGCACGCAACGCGCTGGTCGTCGGCGCCGAGACGCTGTCACGGATCATCGATTGGACAGATCGGCAGACCTGCGTGCTCTTCGGCGACGGGGCGGGGGCGGTTGTGCTGGAAGCCGCCGGGGATCCCGGCGTCTTGAGCACGCATCTGCACGCCGACGGACGCTATGGACCGCTGCTGCAGGTACCCTCTGGTATCTCGAAGCGCTGCGAGAACATGCCGGACGGCTCTGCCTATCTGGAGATGCAGGGCAACGAAGTGTTCAAGGTCGCGGTGAACACGCTGGGGCGCATCGTCGACGAGACGCTCGCCGCCAACAACATGACGCAGGCCGACATAGACTGGCTGGTGCCGCACCAGGCCAATCTTCGCATCATTGCCGCCACGGCGAGAAAGCTGAGGCTGCCGGAGGACCGGGTGGTCGCGACCGTCGATGAGCATGGTAATACCTCAGCCGCCTCCGTGCCGCTGGCGCTAGACGTGGCTGTGCGCGATGGCCGCATTCGCCGCGGCGAGACGCTGCTGCTGGAGGCGTTCGGCGGAGGCTTCACCTGGGGATCGGCGTTGCTGCGATATTAGTCCCTTACGGACAGCAAAGCACAGAACAGCATGTCGATCGCCTTTGTTTTTCCCGGTCAGGGCTCCCAGTCCGTCGGAATGTTGCGCGAGTTTGCGGCGACCGAACCCGTGGTTGAGGCAACCTTCGCCGAGGCATCTGACATGCTCGGTTACGACCTCTGGAGGCTGGTGCAGAACGGGGACGAGACCGAACTCAACATGACGGAGAAGACGCAGCCGGCAATGCTCGCGGCGGGCACATCGGTGTGGCGACTGTGGCGCGCCCGCAGAGGCACAGCGCCGGCGGTGCTCGCCGGACACAGCCTGGGGGAGTACACGGCACTGGTATGCGCAGGCGCACTGGGCTTCCCGGATGCGGTGCGGTTGGTCGCGGAGCGCGGCCGCTGCATGCAGGCGGCGGTGCCAGCGGGGGAGGGCGCGATGGCCGCTGTGCTGGGACTCGAACAGCGTACTCTGGAGGAGATGTGCGCGCGGGCGGCCGGGGGCGAGACAGTGGCTTGCGCCAATCTCAATGCGCCAGGACAGATAGTGATCGCGGGACATCGCGCGGCGGTCGAGCGCGTTATGGCCGCCGCGAAGGTGGCTGGCGCGCGGCGTGCCGTGCTTTTGCCGGTGAGCGTTCCGTCCCATTGCGCGCTGATGGCCGGGGCTGCCGAACGGGTCCGCCCGAAGCTTGAGAGTGTCATCTGGCGCACGCCGGCGATTCCTGTGCTGCACAATAGCGATGTGACCAGCCATCGCGAACGCATGGCGATCATCGACTCGCTTGCACGCCAACTGCACCAGCCGGTGCGATGGATCGATACGATCCGACGAATGCGGGAGATGGGCGTGGCCACCATCATCGAATGCGGACCGGGCAAGATTCTAACCGGACTGTGCAAACGCATTGAGCCCGACATTGAATGTCTGGCTGTATTCGATCCTGCATCACTCGACGCCGCGCTGGAGGCCCGCGCGAGCACGCTATGACAACTGAAAGGACACAACAGGTCGCACTCGTAACAGGCGCCAGCAGGGGCATCGGTGCCGCGATCGCGGCCGCATTTGCACGCAGCGGCATGGTCGTGATCGGCACTGCAACGGGTGAGTCGGGCTTGCAGAACATACGCGCCGTTATCAACGCCCATGGCACACAGGGTCACGCCTTGCCGCTCGATGTCACGAACGCCGATTCGATCAGTGCGCTCATTGATGCGATCGACAGGCTGGGACTGGTGCCGACGATTCTCGTCAATAACGCCGCCATCACCCGCGATAATCTGCTGCTGCGCATGAAGGACGAGGAGTGGGTCATCAGTCTGACTGCGAATCTCACTGCAGCGTTTCGCCTTTCCAAGGCCCTGCTGCGCGGCATGATCAAGGCCCGCCGCGGACGCATCATCAACATCACCTCGGTGGTCGGTGTCACCGGCAACGCGGGACAGGCCAACTATGCGGCGTCGAAGGCCGGCATCATCGGCTTGACCAAGTCGCTCGCGCGCGAAGTGGCGAGCCGCGGCATCACCGTCAACGCGGTGGCTCCGGGTTTTATCGACACTGACATGACCCGCGCGCTTTCGCAGGCGCAGCGCGACGCGCTCGCGACGCAGATCCCGTTAAACCGCTTTGGCACGGCGGAGGATGTTGCGGCCGCCGTCGCGTTTCTGGCGTCTGATGCTGCGGTGTACATCACGGGCGAGACGCTGCACGTGAACGGGGGCATGTATATGCCGTGATTTCAAGCCTGACGAGAGAAGATGAACGTATCTGACTGAGTGCAAATCGGATTGTCTATCTGTGTGGACTTTAGCTTGCAACTTGTTGAGTTTTCACTAAACTAACTGCCCGCCGCGCCATCCGCGGCGCCTACGTGGGAGGATGATCTGCTATGAACAGCATCGAAGAACGCGTGAAGAAGATCGTCATAGAGCAACTCGGGGTTAAAGACGAAGAGGTCACCAGCGAGTCGTCTTTTGTCGACGACCTTGGCGCGGACTCCCTCGACACCGTCGAGCTGGTGATGGCCCTGGAAGAGGAGTTCAAGACCGAGATCCCGGACGAAGAAGCCGAGAAGATCACGACTGTTCAGCAGGCTATTGACTACATCAAGGCTCATGCGCAAGCGTAGCCGTTGACACCACAGCGAAGAAAGGCCGCTTGATGAGTGCTGCTAGCGGCCTTTTTCGTTAGGGCATCCCCGACCAGCGACGTTCATGTAGGAACACCAATACAGTGTCCAAGCGACGCGTAGTGGTAACCGGCCTTGGACTGGTTACTCCAGTCGGCAACAACGTGCCTACCGCCTGGGCGAATATTCTGGCAGGCACGAGCGGTATCGGCGCCATCACCTCCTTTGACGCCTCCGGTTTCTCCACGACCTTCGGCGGACAAATCAAGAACTTTGACCCGGCGCAGGTCGTCGGCGCAAAGGAGGTCAAGAAGATGGATCCGTTCATCCATTACGGCATGGCCGCGGCCATCGAAGCCGTGACCGATGCCGCCATAGAGGTCACCGAGGCGAACGCCGAGCGCATCGGCGTCGTCGTGGGGTCCGGGATCGGCGGCTTGCCTGGCATTGAGAAGGGCTACGGCGCCTTTCTGGAAGGCGGGCCGCGCAAGATCTCGCCCTTCTTCGTCCCGAGTAACATCATTAATATGGTCTCAGGGAACATCTCCATAAAGTACGGCTTCAAGGGTCCGAACTACTCCATGGTGTCTGCGTGTGCGACCGGCACCCACTCGATCGGCGATGCCGCGCGGCTGATCGAACATGGCGACGTGGAAGTGATGATTGCCGGCGGTGCAGAGATGGCCACTTCGCCAACCGGGCTGGGTGGATTCGCGGCCGCCAAGGCCCTGTCCACCCGCAATGACAGTCCGGAGACCGCGAGCCGCCCGTGGGACAAGGATCGCGACGGCTTCGTCCTTGGCGACGGCGCGGGTGTCGTGGTGCTGGAGGAATACGAACATGCGATACGGCGCGGCGCCCGGATCTATGCGGAGCTCGTCGGTTACGGCGCGAACAGTGATGCCTTCCACATGACCGCGCCGTCGCCGGGCGGCGAGGGAGCGGCACGCTGCATGCGACTGGCGCTACGCAGCGCGGCGATGAACGCGGAGAAGATTGCTTACATTAACGCGCACGGCACCTCGACGCCCTTCGGCGACAAGGCCGAGACCGACGCGGTGAAAGCGGTGTTCGGCAGCCATGCGCACAAACTTGCCATCAGTTCCACCAAGTCGATGGTCGGCCATATGCTGGGCGCCGCGGGCGGAGTGGAAGCGGTCTTCTCGGTGCTCGCCATCCGCGATCAGGTTGCGCCGCCGACCATCAACTACACCACGCCGGACCCGGAGTGCGATCTCGATTACGTGCCCAACGAGGCGCGCTCGATGAAGATCGACGTTGCGCTGTCCAACTCCTTCGGGTTCGGCGGCACGAACGGCACCCTTATCTTCCAACGTCTGTAAGCTACGCCTGCCGCCACACGCGAGAGGAGTACCGGCGTGGTGGTGATCAACGGCGTGCACGAGGATCGAGTTTCGATCCACGACCGCGGCCTGCAGTATGGCGATGGGCTGTTCGAAACCATCGCGGTGATGGACGGTGTATCCCAGCATTGGGATCTGCACCTGCAACGGATGGCGCGCGGATGCCAGCGACTGGCGATCCCGTTTCCGGGGCCGCAAGTCCTCACACACGATGTGAAGCTGCTCGGACCCGGGCCCGGACGCGTTGTGCTCAAGCTCATCCTCACGCGCGGTATCGGCGGCCGCGGCTACCGTCCACCCGAGGAGCCGCAACCTACCCGCATCGCCTATCTCTCACCATGGCCAGATTACCCTCCCACCAATGCGATCGACGGCGTCGCTGTGCGACTGTGCGTTGCGCGTCTGGGGATCAATCCGCTGATCGCCGGCATCAAGCATCTCAATCGGCTCGAGCAAATCCTCGCGCGCCGCGAGTGGCCGGACGGCGACGTTGCCGAGGGCCTGATGCTTGATATTCACGGACATCTGATTGAAGGTACCATGAGTAATGTGTTCCTCGCTGAGGGCGGTTGCCTGCATACACCCAGCATCCGGCACTGCGGCGTGGCCGGTATCATGCGGGAGATCGTGATGCGCGAGTGCGTGGCGGCCGGAATACCCGTGACCGAACGTGACATCCACTGGAAAGAAGTGTGGCAGGCGGAAGAGATGTTCCTGACCAACAGTCTCATCGGTGTGTGGCCCGTGCGCCGTGTGAGTGCGGCGGAGCGGCAACGCGAGTTTAGCGACCCACGCATGACGCGTGATCTGCGCGCCCGTTTGGCCTCGATGCTGCCGGACTGGCATGGTTAATTTCCTTCGGATACTGGCGCTGTCCGGACTCATCGTCCTCTTCCTCGGCGGCTGGCTATGGTATGACTACCAGAAGGCCCTGCGGCAACCCCTGGAGGTCGGCGATGCACCGGTACTCTATACGGTGCGCAGCGGTATGACGTTTCGCGCCGTGGCCGCGGAGTTCAAGCAACACGGCTGGTGGCAATATCCGCGTTATCTGCTTTGGCACGTGCATCACCGCCACCTGGCGAACAAGCTCAAGGCCGGCGAGTACGAGCTGCGCAGCGGCATGAGCATTGATCACCTGCTTGACGCGCTTGCCGCCGGCAGGACGATGCAGCACGCGGTCACCATCGTCGAGGGCTGGACCTTTGCGCGACTGCGCGAGGCCATTGACAAGACCCCTGTCCTCGTCAGCACCCTGCGCGGCCTCGACGATGCCACTGTCATGGAACGCCTGGGTCATCCCGGCATCCCTCCCGAGGGGCGCTTCTTTCCGGACACCTATTACGTGACCGCTGGCACAAGCGACATGGTGCTCCTGCAGCGCGCTTATAAACGCATGGAGCAGACTCTGGAGACGCTGTGGAAGGAGCGTGCGGCAGACCTGCCCTACAAGATACCGGAGGAGGCGCTGACGATGGCCTCCATCGTTGAGAAGGAAACGGCCGTGCCCAAGGAACGATCTCTGATCGCGAGCGTATTCGTACAAAGGCTTGGGCGCGGCATAAAGCTGCAGACCGATCCGACCGTTATCTACGGTCTGGGCAGAGGGTACGACGGCAACCTGCGTCGCAAAGACCTCGAGAATGACACACCGTATAACACCTACGTCCGTGCCGGCTTGCCGCCGACGCCGATCGCGATGCCCGGCAAGGCCTCGCTGGAGGCGGCGCTGAACCCAGCCCCGGCGGGCGTTCTCTACTTCGTCGCGCGCGGCGACGGCAGTCATGAATTCTCCAGGACGCTGGAGGAGCACAACCGCGCCGTTGCCCGCTATCAGCTTGGTGGCGCTGTGCCGGCGAGCCCATGAATACGCCCCTTTTTACCACGCTGGAGGGTATCGAGGGCGTGGGCAAGAGCACACACGCCGCTTACGTGGCCGACTGGCTGCGTCGCCGCGGGCGGGAGGTCGTACTCTCCCGCGAGCCCGGCGGCACGCGGCTGGGGGAGGGGATCCGGGATCTGCTGCTTGACAAGGCTCGGGCGGGCATGGCGGCCGACGCCGAATTACTGCTCATTTTCGCCGCCCGCGCCGAACACATCGCCAAGGTGATCAGGCCGGCCCTGGCCGCTGGCAGGGACGTCGTGTGCGATCGCTTCACGGACGCCACGTATGCTTACCAGGGAGCCGGCCGCGGCATAACCTTGGCGCGCATCGCCACGCTGGAGGAATTCGTCCAGGGCGGTCTCGACCCGCATCTGACCATACTGCTCGATACGGAAGTACAGACCGCTCTCGATCGCACCCGTAAACGCGGCGCCACCGACCGGTTCGAGTCGGAGGGGGGTGTGTTCTTCGAGCGGGTGCGCAGCGCCTATCTCCTGCGTGCGCGGCATGCACCGCATCGCTTCCACATCATCGATGCAACGCCACCCCTGGCGGACGTGCAGGCGGCGATAGCCGCCGCGCTCGAGCGCGCGCTCCGGGCGGTGAGTTAGACCATGCCATATCCTTGGTGCCAGCCAGTCTGGGAACGTCTGCAGACCGCGCGAGCGGGAGGCCGGCTGCCACACGGCGTCCTGCTCGCCGGGCCCCGCGGCAGCGGCAAGGGTGAGCTCGCGCAGATGCTGGCGCGTGTGCTGCTATGTGGTGCAGCGGATGCCGCAGGCACCGCCTGCGGGAGCTGTCGTGGCTGCGAACTGATGACGGCCGGCACGCATCCGGATTTCTTCCGGCTTGCGCCGAAGGAGCAATCCAAGGTCATCAAAATCGACCAGGTGCGTGAACTAATCGCCTTCCTGACGCTCACCACCCAGTTTCTGGGCCAGCGGGTGGCGATCATCGAGCCCGCCGACGCGATGAACCGCCATGCTGCCAACAGCCTGCTGAAGACCTTGGAGGAGCCGCCGCGTAATACGGCACTCATTCTGATCACGCATGCACCCGACTCATTGCCGGTCACGGTGCGCAGTCGCTGCCAGCGATTCACACTCCACGGAATGCACGAGTCAAAGCGCGAGTGGCTTGCCACACGGTTGCGACCTGGCGCGGATCCTGATATTGCCCTGGCGCTCGCGGCCGGTGGACCGCTGCTCGCACTGGATTTGGATCGCGACGGGCTCCTTAAGGAGCGCGCTACCCTGCTCGGCGAACTGACGGCGCTGCGTGCAGGCAGACTCGACCCCGTGCTCGCAGCGGCACGCTGGATGAAGATCGGCGCCCCTGAAATGGTGCGCCTACTGCGATCGTTGCTGTGCGATATGGTGCGCGTCAGACTTGCGGGCGGGGGTGCACCGATCGGAAACGACGATCTGCGCGGCGGTTTTCAGCACGTAACGAAAGGGCTAGACTTGTCGCAGTTGTTCAGCGCCTGTGACACGCTGACTGGCCACAGGCGGCTGCTGGAAGGCGGTGCGAACGTGCGGGAACAGGATCTTCTGGAGGAGTTCGCCTTGATGTGGGTGGAATGAGGACCGGTGATGAGCACAGCAGAGACCAACGCGCCCCGCAAGGGCATTCTGTCGCTGACCATACGCGAGAAGGGGGCGCTGTATGCCGCCTACATGCCGTTTCTGAAAAACGGCGGCCTGTTCGTGCCGACACCGAACAGCTACAAGCTCGGCGACGAAGTATTCATGCTGCTGACGCTGCCGGAGGGCAAGGATAAGCTGCCGGTGGCTGGCCGTGTCGTCTGGATCACGCCGAAAGGTGCCCAGGGCAACAAGACCGCAGGCATCGGCGTGCAGTTCAGCGATCTCGACAAAGGCACCACGCGCGCGCGCATCGAGACCCTGCTGGCCGGCGTGCTCAAATCGGACCGCCCCACCCACACGCTGTAAGGTTTGCGCGGCACGGGTTGGTAGAAAACTCGGCCCGACCAAGATTCCCCGCCAGCGGTCGCATCGAGATCCGGCCGCAGGGACGTATGGACGCCTTATTCGTCGACTCCCACTGCCATATTCCGATGCTGAGCCAGGCGGGCTCCCCGGCGGGTGTCCAATACATCATCAACACGGCCCAGGATCACGGGGTCTCGCACTTTCTCTGTGTCGCCATCGACCTGGGCTCCCTTCGCGGAGTGCTCACTCTCGCCGAGCGGTACGACAATGTTTTTGCATCCGTGGGGGTCCATCCGAACAGCCGTTGTGAACCGGAGCCCACCGCGGAGATGCTCCTGCCGTTCGTGACGCATCCCAAGATTATCGCTATCGGGGAAACCGGCCTCGACTACTACCGCTCGCAGGGCGAGCTGGAATGGCAGCGCCAGCGCTTTCGGGAACATATCCGCTGTGCGCGGTGCTGCGGCATGCCACTCATCGTCCACATGCGCGACGCGAGCCCCGATACGCTGGCGATCCTGGAGCAGGAGAAAGCATATGAAGTTGGTGGAGTAATCCATTGTTATACTGGCACTTATGAGACTGCGGCAAGAGCGATTGGTATGAACTTCCTGATCTCTTTCTCCGGTATCGTCACTTTCCGCAACGCCGTCGCTCTGCAGCAGGTGGCCCGCGCGATCCCGCTGGACAAGATGTTGGTGGAGACGGATTGTCCCTACCTCGCACCGGTACCGCATCGAGGTCATGAGAACCAGCCCGCCTACGTCCGGTACGTGGGCGAATTCATCGCCAAACTCAAAGGCCTGGCGGTGGAGGAGGTGGCCCGGCAGACGACCACCAACTTCTTCAGGTTGTTTCCTCATGCGCGTTCGGCCGCTTGAGCCAGCAGAGCGCCAAGCCGATCCAAACGCTCACGCGAAGTGTAGAAGTGTGGCGAGAACCGCAGGCAGCCACCCCGCAGGGCACAGATTACCCCGTTCTCGCTCAGAAACTGATGCAGCTGCGTGGCCGTCTGCGCCGTCGGCCTGACGCTCAGAATTCCTGACCGCCGCTCCATGGCGGTATCGGAAGCAATCGAAAAGTTATTCAGATCTTCTATAATCTTAATAAGATAGGAGATATTCTCCATCAGCATAGCTGCAACCCTTTCGATACCTACCTCGAGCAGCAGACCGACGCTCGCCGCCAGCGCATGAGTCCCGAGCAGATTGGGGCTGCCGCACTCGAAGCGACGCGCCGTCGGGCCCGGCGTCCAGTCCAGCCGATCGTAATCGCCGGGCTGCGCGGTCATGTGCCAGCCGAACTCCGTCAGGCGCAACTGCTGGCGGATGCCGGGTTGCACGTAGAACAGCGCCACGCCCTCGGGCCCGAGCATCCATTTGTGTCCATCCGCGACCACGAAGTCGGCCTGGGCGGTCTGTGCATCGAACGGTAGAGCCCCGAGCTGCTGGATTGCATCGACACAGAGGCGTATTCCGCGACTCCGGCAGAACCCTCCCAAGACCGCGATGTCCAATCTCAGGCCGGTCGCGTACTGAACGGCACTCACGCTCATCAAGCGCGTACGCCCGTCACAGGCGCCCATCAGGGCCGCCTCGGGTGTCAGACCGGGCTCCACAAGCGATACACGCCGGACGGTGACGCCACGGTCGGCCAGCGCCTCCCACACGATGCGATTGGACGGAAACTCCTGGTCGCTGATGATTACCACATCACCAGCGCACCACTCGAAGCCCGCGGCGACGAACGAAAGGCCCTCGGAGGTATTCTTGAGCAGCGCGATATCGTCTGGCGATTCCGCGTTGATGAGTGTCGCCAGGAGTTGTCGCAGGCGGCACTCGGTGTGCAGCCAATCGGGGTAATTGCGCGCGCCAGTGCGGGCGTTTTCGCGGGCAAACTGCGTGACGGCCTCGGCGGCCCGCCGTGGCCACGGGGCAACACCGGCGTGATTGAGATAGACGATGTCATCAGCTAGCGGAAACTCATGTGCGATGAGGCCCGCCAGTTGATCCTCCGACATCATATACTTCGCATAATGTCTATTATGTCAAATTACTGCTGGTCATGATAACTCCAGGCCTGACAGTCGCACCCTGCCCGGCTCCCGCTTGGCAGGCCCACTGGCAGCGTGTCCACCGGGGAACCGACTAACTAAGGAGTCCCGAAGGCGCGGCGGTTTCCGGTGACATCAGACAAGATTGCACGGACCCCAACGTAACCGACAGAAACAGCGCGGCCGGTCGCCGGCCAGCCGGCAGCATCACCATACTTATTCGGAGCTGCTTGCGCGCTGTTGATTGCGGGCGGCAAGCGTGTCGATGAGACCGCTCAGGCCCTTGGCGCTGATTTCGTCGTTGAACTGCGTGCGGTAGTTCGCCACCAGGCTCACACCGTCAACGGCGACGTCGAACACCTTCCAGGCACCGTCGCGCTCATAGAGCCGATAGTCAATCGGAACCGGTGGTCCGCCGCTCTGGTTGACCTGCGTCTTTACGGTGGCGGTGCCCCCTTCCCCATCAGCATGCGAAGGGAGGAACACAACCTCCTGATCCGTGTACTGCATCAGCGCCGAAGAATAGGTGCGCACGAGCAGCCTGCGGAACTCTTCCACGAACCGAGACTGTTCCTGCGGGCTGCCGACCTTCCAGTTCTTGCCCAACACCCATCGCGACATCTTCTCAAAGTCGAAGTGCGGCACGATCATCTGCTCGATAATGCCATATACGCGCTGCCGATCCTCCTGTGCGCCGTCCTCCCGCAACGCCTGTAACACCTGTTCGGTGGTGGACCTGACAATCTGCTCCGGTGCGCGCGCATCGGCCTGCGCGCCCGCCGTCACCATCACCAGCAGGCTGCCCAGGCAGGCGGCGAAGACTGCAAGTAGCTGTCTTTTCATTGCTGCTTTCTTCCTGTGCGTTGGGTACCGTGTCGCTGCTCATCCCTGCTCAAGGTGTGTTTGGTCCTAAGACTGCTTAAGTCATGCTGGGTTTCCGAATTTGTAGGAAAACTCAAGCTTTGTCACAAAGACCTGGCGCCGCGCCTCAGCGCCGTATGGGTCAATTGTGAAGCAAGGTGGCCAGAGATGCATCTGCTCGCCGACGTGACGGTATTCTAGCCCGCGGACTCCATATCCCGGAGGGCGCTCTTCGCCTGCTCCAACCCGAGATAAGGCTCCCGGGTTGCGACGGCCTTGCGCAGTGACGCAAGGGCATTGATCTTATCGCCTTTTCTCAAATAGGCGATGCCCAGGTGACCTGCTGGACGGCAACGCACGACCGGTTCCGGGATGAACTTGCTGATACGGGTGGTGAGTTGCTGCTTGATCTGCTGCACCGTGTGTCCGGCCGTCGGCATATCGCCCGCAGCGGGAAGGAAACGCCGCCATCGGGCCGGACCAGCACTTCGCGTTGCAGGTCAGCTTCCTTCCAGACCGAGACCGTCAGGACATCGCCGGGCTTTACGATGTACTGCCCACCCACGGCGGCGGCCAGAGGTGAGGCAGGTGCCGCGGCAGGCGGCTCAGGCGCTGCCGCAACAGTTTCCACAACCGGCTGCGTCACCGTTTCGGTGGCTGCAGCCGGTGGGGCCGGCGCGGCATGGGCTCTCCGGTAACAGTCTCGGGCGAGTCATCGTCGATCGCATCCGCCACCCAGGGCCTGATCTTGTCATGCTCGGCAAACAGACGCGTCTGATCGGCGGTTGCCGCCTCCCGCACCCCGCGAGTCGGGTTTCAGTGCCGGCTGTCGCCGCACCGGATAGGTCTTCGACATATCCTCCGCTACCCGTCCCAGCTCGAAAGCCCATGTCTGGCCTGCCGGAACCAAGGCCGCCAAGGCGATTGCCGCCGCTCCCACCGCCAGCACCATGACTCTACAGCTCTTGCGAATCGCCGACATTCTGTGGTCTCCCGACTCCGGGCATCAGGCAGAATCTGCTTTACTAAGGTATACAAAAAGCTGCTTCGACAATAGCTTAGCAACAATACCTAAGGTTTTTAAAAAGAAAAAATCTCACCACTGGGGCTCTCGTTGTTACCGCGATTTCCAAAGAAAGTATTTCGCCAGTCACAACGCACCGGCGGCCGGGGCGAACTGCCGCATGAGCGGGAATTGTGTTCAGGTGAGTCCGTATAATCTGCGGCACATGTGGCAGATTGCAGGGCCCAAACCGCGGCCGGAAAGGGCGGCAGGGGCAACATCACCCGCGCAGCCCGGCTCGACCCGGCGCCGCAAGGGAAAATTGCTCCGCCGTGAGGCGAGAGATAGGTGGGTTTCGACTCGCGGGTCCGTCGACGGGAGAAGTGGCTTGTATGCGGGTGACCCTGCTGATCGGCAAGGCCACCCTCGTCCAGGCGTTCGGAAAGCCAGTGGTCGATATTGCGATTGACCAGTAAAGACATTATTCGCACGTCCGGGGCCTACGCGCCACGAACTCCCTCGATCCCTACATCTCCTCAGGTTCGCCCACCGCTGCGGGCTCCTCCTCCACTTCGCTCGCGTCGCTGGCGTCATCGGCGGCGGCGTCGGCCGCATCCGCGGCATCGGTCTCCGAAGAATCGCCCGCAGTGGCCTGCAGCTGTTTCAGCAGCTCTATGGCGGCGGCTTTGTCTGCTGCCTCCGGCTCGGGTGTCGAGGTTCCCGGTTGCGTACCCGCCTTGTCCGCAGCCACCGGCTTGCTGGCCATGACGGGTTTCGTCGGCGGCATCGGCGGGATAAGGCCGCGGCCCCGCTCGAGCGGCAGCGTCTGCTCCTGGTCGCCGCGGCTTACGATGACACGCTGTGGCTCGACTGCCTTGATATGCCAGTCCGCCAGGGGATCGCCGACCCGCACCTTCACCAGCTCTTTCTTGCGGCGATCCCAGAAGATAGCCAAGGTGTCATCCGGCCTGACGTAAACTCCCGATAGCACGTAGCTGTTCAATGTCCCCTTCATCAGCAAGCCGGCGGCCCGCTGCTGCACGGCGGTCTCGGCGGCCGCAACGTGTGGACGCCGCGTCGCGCTGAACACGGACCGCTGAACGACCTCGTCGAACTCCTCCAGTGGCGGGAAGACAAGGCGGTGGTGTCCTCGTTCCGGCACGCCGGCAGGGGTTTCGCCGGGGCCCGTGGACGTCGCGGTAATCGATCTTGCGGGATGCTGGACCTCATAGCCGATCACCGCGACAAGCATGAGACAGCACAGGATCAGAACTAAGCGCATGTCTGGCTTACTCCGCTGCGTCCACATTCCTGGCGTAGGCCGAGACGTCCATGTCGACCAATAGCTCGATATCAGCACGCGCTGCGGCGGCCTCCTGGAACGTCTCGCGGCCCGGTCTCACTGCAAGCTTGTCCACAAAGACGAGGGGCGTCCCCGTCTCGATCCCGTGCAGCATCTTCTGCAGCCCTGTCACATCGAGCGTCATGCGCGCACTCACCCCGATGCGAGTCAGACCGCTCTCGGCAGTGACCGGTAGCGGGTTGGTGGTCTTCAGCTTCCCGCCCGCTTCCTGGACCAGCGCCCGCACATGATCCTGCAGTGCCGCCGCCGCAAGCGCCTCCGTGGAGCCCTGCAGTTGATAGGTCTTCGCAAGGCCGGCCGGCCCGCGTGCGGCCAGCCGGCGCTCCAGCGTCGCTTTCTCTGCGGCGATGCCGCGGAGTTTCTGCAGCCTGAGTGCAGTGTTATCGATCTCCTCGTTGTAGCGCTCGTGCGCGGCCATCAGCGCCAGGACAGGTCCGTAGTAGGCACTCGCCGCCAGCGTCAGCAGCAGTGCCAGCGCCAGCAGTCGATGCGACCAGGTCGTCATCGGTCGATTCATGAAGCGGCATCCGGCCTGATCTGGACGGCAATGTTAAAGCGCTCGGTACCCGTTTGCGGATTGACCTGCACGGGGGCTTGAAAGGTTGGATTTTCGAAGCGGCCGGAGGCCGCGAGCAGCTCGATGAGACGGGTCGCGGTCCTGGCCTGGCCCTGTATGACCAGTTTGTCGCCCTTCAGTTCGAGAGACTGCAGCCAGGTGTCGTCGGGCAGCAGCCGTGTCAGCGTATTCAATACCTCCACCGCGAGCGGGGTCGACTCGCGTGTCATGATCATTCGGTCCAGCGCGCCGGTCGTCTCTTCCAACCGATCTCGGATCTTTGCCGTCTCGGCCGCCCGGACCTTCGCCGTCGCAGTCGTTTCCTGCAAACGCAACAGCGTGCCACGTTTCTGGGTGAGCGGTATCACCAGCGCCGCCACCAGCAGACCCAACGTGAATGCGCCAAGCATCACATTAAGGTATCCGGCCGCGGCACGTCGGGTCTCGTCGCCTGCGGCCATCGAGATCGCGCGCAACGCATCGGCGCTGCCATCCTGATCCGCAAGCTCGACCACGGCGGGACGCATCCCGAGAGCGGCGCCGCGCCGCAATGCCTCGTCGACCAGCTCGCGCGGCACCACCGACAGAAGCACGTGCAGGCGTTGCGTCGCCTGCACGCGCTCGAGAACCTGAAAACCGAAATAGACATCCGCCGCGCGATACGGCGTGTGCCGATCCATTTCGAAGGCCAGCACCTGGCGCAGGTTCTCTTCGGCCGCGAGCGGCAGGCTGACGGTCTTGCTCAGGCAGGTCACGCGGGGCAGCCGCAGCACGATTGGTGCTGCGCGCCGGCGGGCGAGCCACGCCCGCGCCGCAGACCGTTCCTGTGTCTCCGGACCGCTGAGTGCAAAGCCATAGGCGACACTGAGCCGACTGCCCTGCGGCGGGAGCATCCCCACGCGAGCCTGATAGCCGTCGATCTCCACCGCCACCCGCCTGGGTTGCGACTGCAACGCACGCCGCAAAGAAGCAGGGATCAGGTCGACCAAGCCCGCCGTCCACCACGCAAGAAATCCGCGCAGGCCCCCGATCGACGCTGCCAAGGAGCTTGCCGCCACGTCAGCGCCCTGCCGCCCCCAACGAATGCACTGTCCCCTCCTGCCAGTTAAGGACACGATAGGGTTGAGCCGTGCTGGTGGCAACGGCGACGACGGCGCGCATGCCCTGTGTCATCCCCCCCATCCTCGCCTCCGCAAGCACGCTGTAGACGCCCGCGATGCGCTGCGCCGGGAGCGTTGTCGCCGCAAACCCCAGCGGTCCCCCGGCCATGCGACTGCTGGGGGGTCGCAGGAGGCCGAGCAATTCAACCAGCGAGGAAGATGCCGCCTGGGCGTCGAGAATATGCGGTGGCCGGGAGTAAACGGTCAGGTAAGGCTCGATGCGGTCGTAGAGGGCGGTTGTCATGCCCGCCACCTGCTGGAGCTCCTGGACGGCCACGAAGGGCGCGTTCTTCGGACCGAATGGCAAGCCGGCCTGCGCGTACTCGTCCGCCTCCGCACCGTTGGGCCGCCGCAAGTCATCCGGGTCCCTGAAGTCCAGGATTGCGCCTATCAAGCCGCTTGCCTCGTCCCGACCAAGCCCGACGCCCTCCAGCAGTCGTTGCATGTACGTCACGCTTGATGAGTTGAGGTCCAGCTTGCCGGACTCGTTCTCCACGCGGACGCGCACGATGCCGTCGCCGAGGGTCCATTCCACCCCGGTCTCGGGTGTTGGCCATAACAGCCTCCCGCGACCCGCATCCAGGGCGGTCACGGCGCGATAGATGCCCGCTTCCGCAAGGGCGCGCGCCTGCGCCGCCGCTACCTGGTTGCCTG
The DNA here is from genome assembly GCA_052388435.1 of Chromatiales bacterium. Taxonomy (GTDB): domain Bacteria; phylum Pseudomonadota; class Gammaproteobacteria; order JAJPIJ01; family JAJPIJ01; genus JBQTIC01. The sequence continues at coordinate 18,564 of JBQTIC010000087.1, forward strand.
CAAGACCCATCGTCGCGCGTGCATCCACGAGATGGCTTGCTGCCAGCACCGTGAGCAGAGCAACCACCCACAGCACGAGTACCAACGCCACTCCGCGCTGCCTCCGGCTGTCTGGGCAGATGTGGCTCATGCGCGCGTCTTGAGGTTCGTGCTCTTTCAAGCTTCCTCATCCAGATCAAACATACCGGACCGGTTGCGGGGCTCCGGCGCCTCGATGGACACAATGAGCCGCCCGGGTTGCCCGCGGGCATCTGTGTAGCGCACTTGCACCAGGCTCGGAAGCCGGTCCGCGGCCAGCCACTTGCTCTGCCACTGGGGTGCCGTGTTTGCGCGAGCCGCCCCGAAATAGCTGAACGTTACCCCGGTTACATTGCCCAGGAGCACAGCCGGCTCATGCCAGTCTGGTTTCGGCCCGGAGTCGGGGCGGAGCAGCCGATAGGTGAACTCAAGTTTCTCCCGGCCGCGCCTGGCCACGGCCTGCAAGCGCAGCTCGTATACGCCGCCGATGCCGTGCTGCGCGGGCAGCCGTCCCGCAAACTGCACCGCCTTGCTTCCACCGTCGAAGTACGCATACCGGGCACGTTCCTTTCGCACCTCGATCGGCATGCTCTGCCGCATGACACGGCGCATGAACGCCTCCGCCAGCCGTATCTCCTCAGCCGTCTGGCTTCTTTCCAAGCCGCCTTGCCAGGCGACGGTGCCGGTGCGCAGACTCGCGTACAGGATGACGCTGATGAGACTCAGCAATCCCATCGCGATGAGCAACTCGAGCAGCGTAAACCCTGCAACACGCCCGTTCATCAGCGCTCTGCCTGCGCGCGCGGCACGGCACGAAGCGTCGTGAGAGCGACCGCGTCGGCTGGCGCCGATCCCCACGCAACCCTGGCCGAAACCTGAAACGTCAGCAGTACAGCACCCGGCGCAGCGGGAGTGGCGTCCGATCCTGGGTCGAGCCAGGGCGTGATGTCGATCAGCCATTGCAGCCCCTCTGTCGCTCCCGACCGGACGCCCGGTTCGAGCGGCGCGTTGCGGCCGGCCGCTGCAAGCAGGTTCTCGGCGACAGTAACCGCCCGCAACCGCTGCTCGGCCGCCCGCATTCCGCGCAATCCGTTGCCGAACGCCGACGAAAGGGTCGCCAGCGCCAGCGCCAGGATCACGAACGCGACCAGCACTTCGATGAGCGAGAAGCCGCCTTCGCGGGAGCCGTTCATCCGTTCACTCGAGGATCTTCACCCGGCCGGTGAGCCAGCCGACGTCAACATAATAGGTGTGGGCCTGCCGTGACAGGGTGATGCGCCCGCCGGTCGCGCTGCCATCAGGGAAATAGCGGATTGCCAGCGACGCCGGCGAGCGCCGTTCGGAGTCTGCCGCAAACACCGTGATACCCACCGCATCCGGCAGCCTGCGGAACTGGCCGCCACGGTCGGGGCCGTAGACACGACGGGAAAGATCAAACGTGACGGCTCTGTCGGTCTGCGTCGCAACGGCACGGTCGCGCGCCGTGCGGAGGGTCGCCGCTATCTCGCGCGCGGTGGCCTTCAGCTCGGCGTGCGCGAGTGCCTTCGAAAACGCTGGAGGGACGAGGATTAAAAGCAGCGCGGCAAGGGCGAGCACCACCACAAGCTCCAGCAAAGTGAAACCACGCAGCGCGGGGCACCACTCATCGTTGCCGGGGCTACCAGCTGGCAATGTCGGCATTTTCTCCGTCGCCGCCTTCCGAGCCATCGGCTCCCAACGAGTAGAGATCATAAGCGCCGTGCGCACCGGGCGATCGGTACTCGTAATCGTGGCCCCAAGGGTCTTTCGGGATCGTCGTTTTTTTGAGATAGGGACCGTTCCACTTCTCGACGCCACCCGGCTGTTCCACGAGCGCGCCAAGACCCTGCTCAGTGGTCGGATAGCCACCCACCTCGAGGGCGTAAAGGTCCAGGGCCGCGCCCATATCGTGGATCTGCAGTTGGGCCGTCTTTGTCTTCGCGCCGCCCAGCCTACTCATGACATTGGGCGCTACTACGCTGGCGAGCAGCCCGAGGATTACCAGCACCACCAGCAATTCAATGAGCGTGAAGCCTCCCGCGCGTCTCACCCACGTTCTCCGATTCATGGCGTCCCCTGTTGTCGTTCCGTCGCCTCAGATCGGCAGATCGTTGATGCTCAGGATCGCCATGAGCAGAGAAAGCACGATGCCGGCGACGATGACGCCCAGCGCCAGAATAAGCGCCGGTTCCAGCAGCGCCAGCAGCCGCGTGAGCGCCGTCCGCACCTCACGATCATAGGCATCCGCGACACGCTCCAGCATCTCTTCGAGTTTGCCGGTTTCCTCTCCGACGCGGATCATGTGCACTGCCTGCCTTGGAAAGACGCCAGTCTCCGCCAGCGGCTGGGCGAGGCCCCTTCCCTGTTTCAGATTCTCTTCCACGCGGTCCATCGCCGCCGCCATGACGCTGTTGCCAAATGTCTCTTTTACTCCCGCGAGCGCCGTCAGCATGGGCACGCCGTTTCCCAGCAGAGTGCCCAGTGTGCGGCTGAAGCGCGCCACTTCGATCCGCGCCACCAGCAGACCGAGCAGTGGCATGTCCAGCACCCACGCGTCCCAGCGTCGTCGCATCTGCGGCGAGGCCAGCAGCCGCCGCGCGGCGAGAACCAGGCCAGCGGCCACGGCGAGCACGAGCCAGCCCCATTGGCGCGCGAACGCTCCCACGGCCATCACCACCTGCGTCGGCCACGGCACAGTGGCTCCCATGTCCTCAAACAGCACTGCGAAACGCGGCAATACAAACATGATGAGCACGACGATCGACAGGCCCGCGACGGCGACCAGGATGGTTGGATAGATGAGCGCAGACTTCACTGATTCTTTGAGGGCCAGGGATCGCTCCATGTACTCCGCCAGGCGGCGCAGCACGACATCCAGCGCGCCGGCCGTCTCTCCTGCCCGCACCATGTTGACGTACAGGCGTGAGAACACGTCACCTTCAGCCGCGAGCGCCTCGGAGAGACTGCCGCCACCCTGAACGCGCCCCTGCACCCGTCTGAGCAGTCCCTCCAGCCGCGGCTCCTCGACAACGTCGATGAGGACCGTCAGTGCGCGGTCGAGTTCGAGTCCGGCAGTAAGCAGCACGGCGAGCTGGCGTGTCAGCTCGGCAAGCGTTCGCTCGGAGATGCGATGACCGCGGCGAAGGCCTGCGCGCGCGGCCCTCCGCGCCTGTGAACCCACCTCGTCGGCACGGATTGGTACATGGCCCTGGGTATGGAGCAGCTCTACCACCGCCTTCTGGTTCGGGGCATCGAGTTCGCCCTCGATAATCTCCCCGGTCTGGCTGACGGCCTTGTAGACGTACAAGGGCATTACATGCCCTCCTGCGTCGCGCGCAGAACCTCTTCGATGCTGGTCACGCCGGCCACCGCCTTCTGGAACCCGTCGACGAAGGCGGTTCGCATGCCCTCCGCAACGGCCGCGCGCTCGATCTGCGCGGCATCGCCCCGATCCAGGATGATCTGCCTCAGCTTATCGCTGACGATCATGAGCTCTATGATGGCGACCCGCCCGCGGTAGCCGGTGCCCGCGCACTGGCCACAACCGCGCGCTTCGTAAAGCATGGCCGGGGTGTCCCCGGCGGCGATGCCGCGCGCGGCCAGGCGGACCAGCAACTCCGGAAGCGGCGAGTACCCACTTCGACAGTTTGTGCACAAACGGCGCACCAGGCGTTGCGCCAGCACCGCGCGTACCGTTGACGTCACGAGGTAGTCTTCGATCCCCATGTCGATAAGCCGCGTGATGCTGCTGCCCGCATCGTTGGTGTGCAAAGTGGACAGAACCAGATGTCCCGTCAGTGCGCTCTGCACCGCTATGCGTGCCGTCTCCTCGTCGCGCATCTCGCCGATCATGATGACATCGGGATCCTGGCGCATGATGGAACGCAGCGCATGGGCGAAGGTGAGACCAATGTGCGGCTTGACCTGGATCTGGTTGACGCCCTCCAGCTGGTATTCGATGGGATCCTCGACGGTAAGCAGTTTGCGTCCCGGCACATTCAGTTCCGTGAGGGCGGTGTAGAGCGTTGTGGTCTTGCCGCTTCCCGTCGGGCCGGTGACCAGCAGAATCCCATGCGGCGCACCGATCACGGACCGCAGGCGCGCTTCGGTGTCGGGCGCAAACCCGAGAACCGAGTAGTCGAACGTGACGCTCTCGCGATCCAGGATGCGCAGCACCACGCTCTCGCCGTACAGCGTCGGCACCGTGGAGGCGCGCAGATCGATATCCTTGCCCTGAACGCGCAACGGTATGCGGCCGTCCTGGGGCAGGCGGCGTTCGGCAATGTTGAGCTTGGCGATGAGCTTGATACGCGAAATGACGGCCGCTGTCGACCGTGCCGGTGGCGCTTCGACCTCGCGCAGCACACCGTCGATGCGAAAGCGCACACGCAGCCGGTCGGCGAAAGGCTCGATGTGAATATCGGAGGCATTCCTTTCCACCGCCTGATTGATAAGGAGATTGACCAGCCGCACCACCGGCGCTTCGCTCGCCAGGTCCTTGAGATGCTTGATGTCCTCATCGCCTGCTGCGGGCTGGAGCTCGAGGTTGTCCACGATCTCACCGATCGCGGAGCGATTCGCACCATATAGACGGTCAATGGCCGCGGTGATCTCCGAGGCGATGCCCGTGCGCCGCAATACCGCTCGCCCGCAGGCCAGCTCCAGCGCGTGTGCGACGTAAGCGTCCTGGGGCGCCGCCATGGCCACTACCAGACCCTCTTCGCCGTCGGCAATCGGGATCGCGCGCGCTTCCTTGAGAAAGCGCGCCGCCAGTTGCTCCTCGTAGAGCGCTACGGCGGGGTACTCGTCGGGGGTCACGAGTGCGGCGCCAGTCAGCGCGGCGAGCGCCTGCGCAATGTCCCGCTCCGCCACCATGCCCAGCCTGGCGAGCAGCGAGCCCGTCTCTTCGTACTGCGCCTCGGGCAGGCGCAGCGTCTGCTCAAGCGCCTGCGGCTTGAGCTTGCCGCGCTCGACGAGCCAGGCGCCCAGCCGCCGCCCGAAATCCGCGGAGGATGCCTCGTGCGTGGTTTGCTCGACCAGCGTGTTCACCGGTTGCAGCTCACTTCAGCGCCGGCTTCAGGCCCTGCAGCTTCTCCCTGTACTCATCGGTGACGCTGAGCGACTCGGACTGGTTGCGGATGGCGCGCGGGGTGATGAGGACCAGAAGCTCCGTGCGGCGCACGTTGTCGGTGGTCGTCCCGAACAGTTTGCCAAATACGGGGATCTTGTACAGCACCGGCACGCCGCTCTCCGTGGCCAGCTTGTTCTCGCGGATCAGACCTCCCAGCACCACGGTGTTACCGCTGTTAACCGCCACGGTGCTGTTGATGGAACGCTGCTGGAACGTCGGGGCGTCGATGCCTGAACTTGTGGTTTGGGCAACGTCGGTGACCTCCTGGTTGATCTCCATCGTGACGAGCCCGCCGGTATTGACGCGTGGCGTGACCGTCAGCAGGACGCCGGTGCTGCGATACTGGATCTCGTTTACGGTCGGCGCGTTCGGATCGATGTTGCTTGTCGACTGGCGTGTCGGCACCGGCACCTCGTCGCCCACGATGATGCGTGCGGTCTGGTTATCAAGGACCATGAGCGACGGCGAGGAGAGCACGTTGATCTTCGACTCGGTCGCGAGCGCATTCAGGATAAGTCGGATGTCGGCAATATCGTCCACCAGGGCATAAGAAAAACCAGGCACGAGCGGCGCAAGCCCCGGAGCGCCGAAATCAAGCAGCCCCCGGCCCCCCAGGTCGCCGATCCCGCCATTCTTGAAGAACCATTCGATCCCGTACTGCAACTCGTCCCTCAGCGTGACCTCAATGATGCTTGCCTCGATCAACACCTGCAGCGGTGTCACGTCCAGCGACCGCAGCGCCGCTTCGATGATCCTGAAATCCTTCTGCGTTGCGCGGATCACGAGCGCATTGTTCTTGTTGTCGGCGATGATCCGCACGCGTCCCACCTGGGACGTTGTAATGCCTTCCGCCTGCAGCTCGCTGCCGGCGGGCAACGGCCTTGTATCGAGGCCGGCCTCGCCCGTTGTTGACTTGTAGGCACCTTGGCTCGAGAGTTCCGCGGGTTCGAGATCGGGCGCGAGTTGCGCCGGCGGCACGGGTTCTGCGCCAGGTGCCTGTCCAGGCTCCGCGGACAGGAGATTGGTAAGCACGTTTGCCAGATCCTCGGCCTTGCCGTTCTGGACCCGGTATATGTAGACGCGCTCTCCGGCGTGGTCACCGGTGCGGTCGAGCCGGTAGATCCATTGCTGGACCTGATCCAGATAGCTCGACTGTGGAGTCACGGCGAGCACGGCATTGAGACGCTCGATGGGCACCAGCCGGACCAGGCCAGCTATCGGGCTGGTGGCGGAGTCTGCGAACAGAATCTTCAACTCGTCCGCGACAGCCTTTGCTTCTGCGTTCGTTAGCGGAAACAGCCCAACGGACATGCCCGCCATCCAGTCAACATCGAAGATCTGGATAGTCTCGACCATCGCGTTGAGATCCGCTGCATTCCCGGCGAGGATCATCAGATTCCGCGTCTTGACTGGGGTGATCAGCACCTCGTTGCCCTTGAAGGGTTGCAACAGCTTGTGCACTTCATCTACCGAGACGTAGCGGACCGGCACGATAACGGTCCTGAATCCCGCGCCTGGCAATCGACCGCGCACCACCTGCGGCGGCAGCCCTTGTGCGCGGGCTTTACCCAGCGGCACGACGCGGTAGGTTCCGTTCTCGTCGATGAGGGCGGCGCCGTTGACCTCCAGCAGAATCTCAAGCACCGGCAGCAGATCCGCTTCGTTGAGCGGCTGGCTGGTCTGCATGTTCACCGTGCCGCTCACCGCCGGGTCAATCACATAGTTCTTCTTGAGAACGTCCTCCAGAATGACCTTGACCACCGCCGGCAGCGGCGTCCCCTCAAAATTCAGCGTGATCGAACCTGGCGCCACCACTGTAGCGCCCGGGGCAGGCGCGGCGAGCGAACGCGCGAAGACACCTTGACCCCGATAGATTTCGCCAGGACGCGGAGGCTCGTCGCCGCTGGTGGGCTCGAAGACCGTCTCGGCACTGGTCGTCGAGGGAACGCCGGCCGTGGCAGGTTCTTTCGCAGCCGTCGTCGTTCCAGTGCTCAGCACCTGCTCAGTCGCCGGGGTGCCGAGGCGCGGCCCCAGACGCTCGCAACCACCAGTGGGCAATATCGCCACGGCGATCATCGAGCCGGTGACCAGCGGCAGCAATGCGCGCGCGGTTCGCCGGAACAGGGCCGGGTCAGATCTCTTCATTCTTGGATGAGTTTCCGCAAGTCGGAACAGTTTGATTCTTATGCTGCGCCGCGCAGTGTACCAATAATCCTTGCGGCTGCCTGCATCCCGCCGACCACGCGGCGATCCGCCCCATGCGGTAACGGTGATCGATGGAGCTGACTGAAGGGATAACAAGCTGCGGGTGACTGGCGAACTCCACGCGCCGGGCGGTGAGGACGTGCTGATCGCCGCGGTCGACGCCTTGAAAGGAGTCCTGGAAGCTGTGACCGCCCGCTTGCGGCAGTTCGGTGTTCAAAGCGACGACAGATCTTGACCCAGAAGCAACAGGAACATGAAAAAGAAAAGCCCGGCTCGTGGCCGGGCTCGGTGTCTAAAAGCGATATGCGCAATTACCGGGCTGGAACTTATGGAATATCTAAGGTCCCGAGTGTGCTGCCTCTGAATCGGCCTACCGAGGGGATTACGCTGTTAATCTTGACGACGTAGTGATATTCCCCCGCCAACCAGTTGCACGAGCCAGGCCCCGGATCAAGCATAGGCACCACCTCGACCGTATACACGCCGTTGAGATGGTTAGTATAGTTTTGTGCTTTAAGCACACAGCCAGAGCCGAGATCTGGCTGGTTGAACCCTGTTACGATGAAGATCTCGTTTTCAAGATCCACTCCGTCACCAAAGTTGGGGGCCGGCAACCCGTTGGTTTTGGTGATCAACACGCTGATCAGTGCGGAGTCGGCATTACCGGCGGCGGCCGTGCCCGCGCTGGCTTCCGTCTGCAGTGTCGAACCTATGGGCCCGGCGGCAAGGGCCCCGAGCGGAGCTAACATCAAACAGCCGAACGCCGCGCCAAGAACCTGTTTCGCCGTACTTACGTCAGTCTTCATCGATTAACTCCTGCGTTGGTCGTTGACTACCCCCCTTTGAAATCGTTGCCCATCTCCGGAGTGTCCGGGCAGCAACTTCGCACAGTTAAGAACATCCCTGACGTTTCTCAACCACCTGACCCCCGTTCTGTGACCGCTGCACCACCAACGCGACAGAGCTGAGGCCGGCGCAGCCGTAATCTCATGCGCGTGTAAGAACCTTGCACCGAATCGGTTAAGCAGCCGTTCATGTCCGCCATGCCCGGCGGCCCACAACCGCGACAGGTGCCCCACGGTGAAGAGGCTCGACGTGTGCTGCCCGCAGCCGGAATCGAGCGGTTTCGTCTGTAGCGACACGGGGCGTCAGCGCCGCAGGGGCGAGTGTCGGGATGAGACGAGCACCCGGCAGAGTGATGTCCGAGGCGCGAGTCGACATTTCGCCGGAAGCGAAAACGCGCGTGCAGGAGTGAGCCTCGGGGGTGAGCGGGAAGAGCAAACGCTCCGGTGGAGCGTTTGCCCCGCGAACTGGCATGCCACGGAGGGTATGCCCCGGGCTTGCGAGCGAAGCAGGATAGCGTAGCGATGCAAGAGACTAGCAACCGGTACGCGCGCGCCGCAGATGTGCGCTAGGTTGTGGTGCCCGGGGCCGGACTCGAACCGGCACGAGGTCGCCCCCGAGGGATTTTAAGTCCCTTGCGTCTACCTGTTCCGCCACCCGGGCAGCATGACTACTTTAGGGAGTCACACTCGCGAGCGAAATGATCTAAGCGCGATGTGTGGTGGGGTCTCTCCCGAATC
>JBQTIC010000088.1:0-6267 GCA_052388435.1 Chromatiales bacterium
GTGGCGGCCGTACCTTCGGGCGCCTCCACCGGCGAGCGCGAGGCGATCGAACTGCGCGACGGCGACCAGAAGCGCTACCTCGGCAAAGGCGTGCTCACCGCGGTCGCCAACGTCAATGGCGAGATCCGCAAAGCGCTGAAGGGCAGGAAGGTCACCCGGCAGCAGGAGATAGACGAAACGATGATCGCGCTTGACGGCACGCCCAACAAGGCGCGTCTGGGCGCCAACGCGGTCCTCGCCGTGTCGATGGCGGTGGCGCGTGCGGCCGCGAACGAGCAGCGCATGCCGCTCTACCGGTATCTCGGCAAGGGACCGTACAAAATGCCGGTACCGATGATGAACATCATCAACGGCGGCGTTCACGCCAACAACAACGTCGATCTACAGGAGTTCATGATCCTGCCCGTTGGCGCGCCGAGTTTTCGCGAGGCGGTGCGCTGGGGCGCGGAGGTGTTCCACGCGCTGAAAAAGCTGATTGCGGACAAGGGAATGAGCACGGCGGTGGGAGATGAGGGCGGCTTTGCGCCCGATCTGCCGTCCAACGAAGCGGCAATCGAAACGGTGCTCCAGGCCACTGGCAAGGCGGGTTACAGAGCGGGGAGGGACATTCTGCTCGGCCTGGACGTGGCGAGTTCCGAGTTCTACAGGGACGGAAAATATCAACTCGAATCCGAGCGGCGTGCCCTGACCTCCGATGAGTTCTCCGACCTGCTGGCGGGCTGGTGCGGAAAGTACCCCATCATTACCATCGAGGACGGCCAGGATCAGAATGACTGGGAGGGCTGGAGACTGCTGACCAGGAAGCTGGGAAAGAAGGTGCAACTGGTGGGCGACGATCTGTTCGTGACCAATACAAAGATCTTCAAGGAAGGCATCAAGCAGGGCGTGGCCAATTCGATCCTCATCAAGGTCAACCAGATCGGCACGCTGACCGAGACGCTGGCGGCGATCCGGATGGCGAAGCGAGCCGGCTACACGGCGGTCGTGTCGCATCGCTCCGGCGAGACCGAGGACACCACCATCGCCGATCTCGCGGTGGCGAGTTCCTGCGGTCAGATCAAGACCGGGTCGATGTCGCGCTCCGATCGCGTCGCCAAATACAACCGGCTGCTGGTCATCGAGGATGAGCTGGGGAGGAAGGCCAGCTACGCGGGTCGCAAGGCGTTCTATAATTTATGAGGAGATCGCGCTAACATATTGAAATTGTGATCCGTCGGTTGGTCCATTCAGGCGCAGCGGAGAGCGGCCGTTCATGAGGATGGTCGCGGTTCTGCTGCTCGCGCTTCTGCTGGTCGTGCAGCGCGAACTATGGTTTGGTGAAGGCGGCTTGCCCGCGGTATTCGCTTTACAGCACCAGATCGACGCGCAGGTCGCAGAGAACGCGCAACTGCGGGAGCGCAACCTGACCCTCGAAGCCGAAGTGGAGGATCTCAAACAAGGCCTGGAGGCGATCGAAGAGCGTGCACGCAGCGAGATGGGGATGATCAAGGAAGGGGAGATCTTCTTTCAGATCATTGATAACGCTCCGGTGCCCATTACCGGCAACCAACTCACCGCAGATATCGAGTGACCATTTGAAATACTGGGCAGTGATCCCTGCCGCCGGGCTTGGCGCGCGCATGGGCGCGCAGTTGCCCAAGCAGTATCTCCCGCTGCGTGGCCGCGCCATCCTCGAACACACCGTCGAACGCTTCAGCCGGCATCCGCGCATCAGCAGCGTGATGGTGGCGATATCGGCGGAGGACCGCCACTGGGAGCAACTCTCCTGTGCAAGCCTGAGCAAGGTGCGGCGGATCACAGGGGGCGCCGAACGGTGCCATTCGGTCCTGAATGCCTTGAAAGCGCTCGCCGGGGACGCCAGCGCGGGCGACTGGGTGCTGGTGCACGATGCCGCGCGGCCGTGCCTGAGGGCGAGCGACATCGATAAAATGATCGATGTACTGAGCGGGCATCCGATCGGCGGCATCCTGGCAGTGCCCGTGCGCGACACGATGAAGCGCGCCGACGCCGGCGGCGGGATCATGGCGACCGTCGATCGCAATGGCCTCTGGCATGCGCTGACGCCACAGATGTTTCACCTCGGCGTTCTGGCCGATGCGATCGAGCAGGCGATTGTGCGCGGGCAACTGGTCACCGACGAAGCGCAGGCCATGGAGCTCATCGGGCACGTGCCGCTGCTCGTGGAAGGCCATCCGGACAACATCAAGGTGACTCAACCACAGGATCTGACCCTGGCCGAACTTTATCTGCGGCATCAGGAGGAGACACAATGCGCATAGGCCAGGGCTTCGATGCCCATCGTTTTCAACCCGGACGGCGGCTGGTGCTCGGCGGGGTGACGATCCCCTACGAGATGGGCATGGAAGCGCATTCCGACGGCGACGTTGCGCTGCATGCCGTGTGCGATGCACTGCTGGGCGCTGCCGCGCTCGGGGATATCGGCAGGCACTTTCCCGACACCGATCAGACCATCCAAGGAATCGACAGCCGCGTCATGCTGCGAGAAATCGTGTCGCTGCTGCACCAGCGCGGCCTGCAGGGAGGCAACGTCGATGTCACCATCATCGCCCAGCAGCCGAAACTTGCGCCCTACATCACGGGGATGCGCGAGAACATCGCCAGCGACCTTCAGATCAGCCTGGACTGCGTCAGCGTCAAGGCCACCACCACGGAGAAGATGGGCTACACCGGTCGCGGCGAGGGCATCGCCGCGCTTGCCATTGCGCTGCTCATCCCCGCGTGACGAATATCTGTGCCGGCGCCAGAGAACGGGGTGATATCACAAGCCGTCACTGCATACTCCACATGCGTAATTCCGCTTTCCTGGCTTCCCGTTCATAGCGTTTGAATTCGTTGTAGTAACGGAAAGGAGCAGGGGCAATGACCCGGGCATATCCCTGCTTGACAAGTTCGGCGTTGAATAGAGTGCCATCCTGCAGGAAAACGTAGGCTAGCAGGCGGTCATAGCGGTCAAACAGGTTGGCACGCTCAAACTCGAGATGAACGCTTTGCCCCTCCAGTATCTTCTCGGGAGCTATAACTGAATCTGGTGTACAGAGGAGTTGAGGGAGGCGGCGTACCCTGCTGGGGTCTGATTGTCAGAAGTCGGATCAACAGCGAGGAGATACGCCACCATGAGTAACGATACGGTAGTTCAGTTCCGGAAACCAGGAGAGATTGTCGATGCATTAACCGAGCTGCTGCGCGAAGGCGCGCAGCAGCTCATTGCCCAGGCGGTGGAGGCGGAGTTGCAGGAGTTTCTCGAGCGTCAGGAAGCGCCTCGCGACGAGCAGGGTCGGCGGGCGGTGGTTCGCAACGGCTATTTGCCCGAGCGCGAGGTGTTGACCGGGATTGGGAAGGTCGCGGTCCAGGTGCCGAAGGTGCGGGATCGCACCGGCGAGGGGACGAAGTTCAATTCTTCTCTGGTGCCGCCGTATGTGCGCAAGAGCGCGAGTATCGAGGCGGCCTTGCCGTGGCTGTACCTGAAAGGCATCTCCACGGGGGAGATGAGCGAAGCGTTGGAAGTGTTGGTGGGTAAAGAGGCGGTGGGCTTATCCGCCGCCGCGGTGGTCTCAAGACTGAAGGCACAGTGGAGCGCGGAATACGCGGCCTGGCGGCAGCGACGATTAAAGCAAGATCGCTGGGTCTATCTGTGGGTGGACGGTATCTACAGTGGGCTTCGCGCCGAGGACAGCCGGCTGTGCGTGCTGCTGGTCATTGGGGTCAACGAGCGTGGGGAGAAGCGGTTTCTAGCCATTGAAGAAGGGGTGAGAGAGTCCACGCAAAGCTGGCGGGAGGTGTTGCTGGGGATGAAGGCCAGAGGACTGGAACTAGCTCCGAAGCTGGCGGTGGGTGATGGGGCGTTGGGATTCTGGGCGGCGTTGGAGGAAGTCTATCCGCAGCCGCGGCATCAACGTTGTTGGATGCACAAGACAATGAACGTGCTCAATTACCTGCCGAGGAGCGTGCGGAGCAAGGCCAAAGGTGCGTTGCAGGCAATCTGGATGGCCGAGACCAAGGCGCAGGCGGAAAGCGCCTTTGACCGATTCGTGGAGACTTACGAGGCGAAGTATCCGAAGGCGGTGCAGTGCTTGGCGAAGGACCGCGCCAGTTTGCTCACCTTCTATGACTTTGCGGCCGAGCATTGGGTGCACCTGCGCACGACCAACCCGATTGAGTCGACCTTTGCCACCGTGCGGCATCGCACCGACCGCTCCAAGGGCTGTCTGTCGCGCGCGACGATGTTGGCGATGATCTACAAGCTCGGGATGTGTGCCGAGGGAAGTTGGAAACGGCTACGTGGTTTTGATTACCTGGCGAAAGTCATCGCCGGAGTGCGGTTCAAGGACGGCATTGAGCAGTTTGAAGAAGCGGAACTCAGCAGCAGCGTCGCCGCTTGATCAACCGCTCATACACCAGATTTGACAATAGCCCCTGCCACAGCTCCACGCGGGTATTGCCGCGCCCGGCACACTGGGCCTTGATGAGACTCCAGCTGAGCCCCAGGCCGGCGACCGCGCTGACCGCCACGTTCGGCTTGGTGGCCACCGCCGCCAGATACCGCTGCCCGCTCACCGCGCTGAGGCTGCCCGCTGTGGCCACCGTGGTGGAGCTGCTCGAGCCACCCGTGAGCGTCTCCTGGTGCGTCACCGTGCCCCCGCCACCGGCGGCCGTCACCGGCCCCACCGCCGCGCTCTGCACCGCACTGCCCGGGGAGGCGCCGCTCTGCGCCACCGACGTGACTTCATATGAGCGGGGTTCTTACTCTGACCCCGAACTACTACCAAAATCCTGTCAAGGGGTGTGCCGCAAAAATGTATGGGACTATTTACGGTCAATGTATAATACATCTATTGTATAGCTCAGGAAGCCCACCCCATGCCCGCGCAAAAACTGCCCTTAGGATCCACGGCATCGTTCGATCAGGATGGATGCCCGAAGATGCCCAAGAAGCTCAAGCCCGAGACCGCCACCGGCTTCGGCGCCCGACTGGCGGAGTTACGCAAGGCCGCCGGTATTACGCAAACCGCGCTCGCGGCCGAGGTCGGCATCTCACAGCGGATGATGGCCTACTACGAAGGCCCCACCGCGCACCCGCCGGCCAATCTGCTACCGGCTATCGCCAAGGCGCTCGGCGTGTCGGTGGATACCTTGCTCGGGGTGGAAGTCTCCAAGCGTCGCGCCAAGGCGAGCGATACGCGCCTGGAGCGGCGGCTAAAGAAAATCGAAACCCTGGAGCCCAAAGCCCGCCGTCAGATCGTGCAGCTCATCGATACCTTCATCGAGGCCGAGCGCATCAAGCAGAAAGCCAATGTGTGAGCACACCTCTCGTCTATCATTTCGATTGGGATCCGGTGAAGGCACGGCTCAACGTCGCCAATCACGGCGTGACCTTTCAGCTGGCCACCACTGTGTTGCGCGACCCGCTGGCGCTGACGGTATACGACGAGGATCACAGCGAAACGGCGGAACGCTGGGTGACGCTGGGAGTAGCCGAGAACGGCCAATATCTCGTGGTGGTCCATACCTGGCAGGAGATGAGCCCCACGGAGTTTGCCGTGCGCATCATCTCCGCACGAGCGGCCGAGCGCGAGGAAATCCGCAATTACCAGGAGCAGCCGCACTAGCGGCTAAAGGGTGAAACCATGAAAGACCGTTACGACTTTTCCCAAGGCGAGCGCGGGAAGTTTTACAAACCCGACGCGGTATTCCGGCTGCCGGTGTATCTCGATGAAGCCGTCGAGGGCTATCTCGCCAAGAAGGCCCAGGCCAAAGGCATCGAGCTCTCTGATCTCGTCAACGATCTGCTCAGGAAAGAGATCGAGATCATCGAAACGGTGAAGTGACAGGATCTGCGTGGATTAGGTAAGAATAACTCGAGACCTCGAAGTCTCCACTAGTGCCTCTCTACCTTCATAGCCGGGACGAGCAGGAAAGTGTGCTATCTGCACACGGTAATGAGCCAAGCTCACGTAACCGTATTCGTTCCAGTCAAAGAAACCAATAAATGCAAGTTTGGTCTGAACGTCAATCTTCTGGAACGTCATAGGGTTCCAAGATCGGTTGGCTCCAACAATCGGGTCGCTAAACATCATCGGTAGCATCTCTGCTCCCTCTGGTGGGACCACCTCAAGGAAAGGAAGAGGTTGCTGTCCAAATCTATCCATCTGAAATTCGCGTTGCAGATGGTCGAGAACGATTGCAGAAAACAGTAACCGATCGATCTCCTCAAATCTGTCTAGTAAAGGACACTCCCGCAACGAACTC
>JBQTIC010000089.1:0-42672 GCA_052388435.1 Chromatiales bacterium
CGATGGTGCATTGCGGTAAGTCGCGTCGGTTGAAAACCGCGCCCGCCGAGCACTTCCAGCAGCTCAGGTTCGAAGGGCGGCCGCTGCGTGGTCACCACGGCGCCGGTGAGCGGACGTCCGGCGCTCACTGTCGCGAGGCGCAGGTTGTTGAGCGCCGAGTGCCGGCCCTGGGAGGGGCCCATCACGACGGTGGAATAGCGCTTGACGAGATCGAGGTCGTCATAGCCGTCGGCCACCGAGTTGAGGATATCGGCGACCTGCAGGTCCTCGTCGAAATCGATGAACTCCTTGCCGCGGGGATGGGGGAAGATCGGCCAGGGATGGTTCTGCCCGCGTGCGCCGCTGCACGGACCGGGCAGGGTGGGCGCTTCGCTCACGGTCGATCCCGCGCGTTCTGCCGCGCGCCAGCCGGCGTAAGTGCCCTCGGCGATGGCCGCGTCAAGATCAAAGGTGCCGTTCACGGCGCCGGCGGCGCTGGCGGCCTCCCCCGGCATGCGATCGATGACCAGCATGCTGAGGTCGGTATCGTAGAGGAGCCGGCCGCCCGAATGGCAAAGCAGCTGGGCCGCGGGGGTGTAACCGATCGACGTGCACAGCAGATCGCACTGGAGCGTGCGTGGCCAGCCGGCCACCTTGCCGTCACCGGCGACTTCGTCAACCACCACGCCCAGTATCGAGCGCTTGCCGGCACCGGGCAGCGCCTCGTACACCGTGTGGCCGGTGAGCATGCTGACATGCCGGCGCCGGGCTTCCTCGATGGACGGAGAGGGAACAGGTTCGCGGCGCAGGTCGACGATCGCCTCGACAGTCACGCCTGCATCGAGGAGATCGAGCGCCACTGCGTAGCCGTTGCTGTTGGCCGTGACAACTACCGCGCGGCCGCCCGGCTTGACCCCGAAGAGGCGGATCAGCCGCTGCGCGGCTGAACCGTACATCACGCCCGGCAGGTCATTGTTGCGGAACACCAGCGGCTGCTCGATGGCGCCGGTCGCGATCACCACTGACTTCGCCCGCAGCTTGTACAGGCGTTGGCCCTGCGTGACGGCGAGCCAGTTGTCTTCGAACCAGCCGGTGCAGGTGGCATTGGTGAGCACGTGCAGCCGCGGCGTGGAGGTCACCTTCGCGCTCAGCTCATCGGCGAGCGCGGCCCCCTTGGTGCCGGCGATGTCGAAGCGCGCATAGTTCAGCGCGCCACCGAGGCGCGGCTGGTCATCGATCAATACGACTTCGGCACCAGCGCGAGCCGCCTCCAGCGCCGCCTGCATGCCCGCCGCGCCGCCGCCGACCACGGCCACATCCGCAAACAGATAAGCCTTGTCAGCGTAGCCGTGATGAGCATGCTCGTCGACGCGGCCGAGACCCGCGAGCGCGCGGATGAGCCGCTCCCAGTGGCGCCACACGCCCTTGGGCTTGTAGAACGCCTTGTAGTAGAAGCCGACCGGCAGGAAGCGACCAAGCAGGCCCATGACGCTCAGCCAGTCTCTCTCCAGGGAGCCGAGGTAGTTCTGTCCGCGCACCTCGACGCCCGCGGGCACGGCGATGGTGTCGCCGCGGACGTTGGGCTCTTCCGGGAGTTGCACAAGCGAGTTTGCGTCCTGGCCCGCCATGCTCAGTGTCCCGCGCGGCCGGTGGTACTTGAAGGAGCGACTTAAGACGCGCACCCCGTTGGCCATCAACGCGCTGGTGACGGTATCGCCCGCAAGCGCAGGATACTCGCGGCCCTCGAAGCGCAGCGTCACCGCGCGGTCGCGCTCGATGAAGCGCCCGAATGGCGCCGGCAGCCGATACACGCTCATGCCCTACCCCTGGGTCGACCCGAAATCCCTGCGCACTGCGTACAACTCTGTCGCCGGGTAGGTACGGATGATCTCGTCGGTTGCCGTATCGCGCTCGGCGATGAACCAGTACGAGGTCGGCACGTGCATCCACCACTCCCGCACCACGCCCCTGGTATTGTTCTCGATGAAGGTGTACTCCGCCCACTCGCGATCGGAGCCGTTCACCGGATCAGGCATGTCCCTGACTTCGCCCCCCCAGGCGAACTCGGAGATGTTGCGGGGCCCGTTCATCGGGCAACGCATGATTTTCATGACGGCCTTTTCGCTTTCATCGTTTAGTGGCCGACCGAGGCGGCGCCCTTTTCCCCTACCTGTTCGAACCGGTAGAAGCGCTCGAGGGCAAAGGGGACGATCAGGTCCGGCACCTTGCCGGTCGCGAGCGTCTCAGCCATGCGCTTGCCGCACACCGGTGTCGCCTTGAATCCCCACGTGCCCCAGCCGGCATCGATGTAGTAGTTCTGCACAGGGGTCTCGCCCATGATGGGGCTGAAGTCCGGTGTCATGTCCGCGAGTCCCGCCCACTGCCGAAGCAACCGCAGGCGGCCGATGAATGGAAACAGCTCCAGCATGTGCATCACCAGCTCCTCCTTGAAGTCGAGCGTCGAGCGCGTGTTATAGAGCGAATACGGATCCGTCGCGCCGCCCATCACGAGTTCGCCGCGGGATGACTGCGACACGTACACGTGCAGCGAGCCGGAGACGATGATGGGATCGAGAAACGGCTTGACTGCCTCGGTCACACACGCCTGCAGCGGAATGGTGCGGATGGGCAGCCGGAAGCCGGCCATGGCCGCGACCACCGAACTCGTGCCGGCCACCGCCTGCAGCACCCTGCCCGCCCTGATATGGCCCCGATTGGTGCGCACGCCGGTCACACGCCCGTTCTCGATATCGAGGCCGGTGACTTCCGTGTGGGTGTGGATCTCCACGCCGCGGCGTGCCGCGCCGCGCGCATAGCCCCATGCCACCGCGTCATGGCGCGCGATCGCGCCCGGATGGTGGTAGAGGGCACCCAGGATCGGATAACGCACATCGCGGCTCATGTTGAGCTGCGGGCACAGCCGCGCGATCTCATCCGCATAGATCAGTTCTGACTTCACGCCGAGGTGCTTGTTGACCTCGGCACGCCAGCGCGCCGTGCGCACGGCGGCATCGGTGTGAGCAAGGGTCAGGTGCCCGCGCTGGGAATACAGGACGTTGTAGTCGAGCTCGTTGCTCAGGTCCCGAAAGAGGCGTATCGACTCATCGTAGAAGCGCACGCCCTCGGGGGTCAGATAGTTCGAGCGGATGATCGTGGTGTTGCGCGCGGTGTTGCCGCCCGCGAGATAGCCCTTGTCGAGGACGGCGATGTTGCTGATGCCCCAATCATGCGCGAGGTAGTAGGCGGCGGCCAGGCCGTGGCCGCCGGCGCCTATGATGACGATATCGTAGGAGGGCCTGAGATCCGTCGCCGCGGGGAAGTGGCGCTCGGCCGGATAATCGCGGCGCAGGCCGTACTTAAGCAATCCGAATGGCATGCGTTGTATGCCTGTGTCGGCCGCTGCTCTTGCGCAGATCGCATTGTAGGAGCGGCCTGTGGCCGCGAACCTTTTCGCGAGCAGCGCTCGCTCCTACAAAGCCCGCTCAGAACTTGGCGTACGCCTCGCGCAGTACCACCAGCGGGTGCTTCTTCGACATCTGGAACTTGATGAGCAGTTCGCGCGCCAGCATATCGCGATCCTGCTGGTTGTCGGGAAGCCGTGTGCCCTCCGGCACCTGCACCCAGCCGTTGACATTGCGGTCGAATACCGCCGGACGGCCTTCCTCATAGCCCATGTGGACATCCTCCAGCCAGTTGAGATCCTGCCAGCCCATCGTCTCTATGTACTTCTTCAGAAACGCGGTGAGTCGCTTGTAGTCCGGCAGCAGGTTCACATCGTAGCGATAGCCGATGTGCTGGCCGATGACCTTTTCGCGCTCGCTGTCGAGACCGTCGGTCTTCAGATAATGGTCGATGTGGTGAACATCTTTGATATCGTCTTTCATGTTGCTCATGGAAACGTCCTCTTCATTATCCACAGCGGATCGTTTAAACCCTCCGCACGGACGGGCCAGAAAACCCGACGATGCAAAGGGACTGCACCGCGCCTGTTGTGATAGGCAATCTATTTAGAACGGGGCGAACCGTTACCAGCGCTTCATCTCCGGGTGGCCAACGGTGTACTGGGTGCCGGCCAGCGGTACTGCGGCGAGCGCAGAGGCCTCCATCGTCAGCGCCGCCAAGTCTTCGGGCTCCAGCGAGTGGATGTTGGTCTTGCCGCAAGCACGCGCAAACAGCTGGCATTCCATGGTCAGCGCCACCAGCAGGTTGTAGACGCGTTCCGCCGCCTCATCCGGATCGAGACGCTTGCGCAGCACCGGATCCTGTGTGGTCACACCCACCGGACAACGGCCAGAGTGGCAGTGGTAGCAGTACCCCGCTTCGACGCCGACCTCTTTCTCGTAATCCGCTTCCGGGATCGCCTTGTTGCAATTCAGCGCCATCAGCGCCGCATGCCCGATCGCAATCCCGTCCGCGCCAAGGGCGAGCGCCTTGGCGACGTCTGCGCCGTTGCGGATGCCGCCCGCATAGACAAGCGAGATCTCGCCGCGCCTGCCGAGGTCGTCAATCGCTTTGCGCGCCAGGCGCACCGCGGCGATACCCGGAATGCCGGTGTCCTCCGTTGCGAGGTGAGGGCCGGCGCCCGTGCTCCCTTCCATGCCGTCGATGTAGATCACATCGGGGTCGCACTTCACTGCCATGCGCACGTCGTCATAGACGCGGGCGGCGCCGAGCTTCAACTGGATTGGGATCTCCCAGTCGGTGGCCTCGCGGATCTCCTGGATCTTAAGGGCCAGATCATCCGGACCGAGCCAGTCCGGGTGACGTGCCGGGGAGCGCTGGTCAATACCCGCGGGCAGCGAGCGCATTTCCGCTACCTGGTCGGTGACCTTCTGACCCATCAGGTGGCCCCCCAGACCCACCTTGCACCCCTGGCCGATGAAAAACTCGCAGGCGTCGGCCAGCCGCAGGTGATTGGGGTTGAAGCCGTAACGCGACTGGATGCACTGGTAGTACCACTTGCTCGAATAGCGGCGCTCGTCGGGGATCATGCCGCCCTCGCCCGAGCAGGTGGCCGAACCGGCCATGGTGGCGCCGCGCGCGAGCGCGATCTTGGCCTCGTAGGACAGCGCGCCGAAACTCATGCCGGTGATATAAACCGGGATATCGAGCGTCAGCGGCCGCTTCGCGCGCGGGCCGAGCACGGTCGTGGTGACGCACTTCTCACGATAGCCCTCGATAACGAAGCGGGTCAGCGTACCGGGCAGGAATGTCAGATCGTCCCAGTGCGGGATCTTCTTGAAGAGCGAAAACCCGCGCATGCGGTAGCGGCCCAGCTGCGCCTTGATGTGGATGTCATCGATGACCTGGGGCGGGAAGATGAAGCTCTTGCCCAGAAGATCGGTGTTGCGGTGCGCCTTCTTTGCTTCCGGCACCGCCGCGGGTTGGGGTTTAATCTTTTCGACAGTCATTGCGGTTCTCCACAAACTTTTGTCGCGGGACAGATGTAAATCTGTCCCCATTGAAAATTACAGGGCGATCTTCTTCTCGACCGGTTCCAGGTTGTCGTAATTCCACAGCTGCTTGCCGGCGACGATCTTCGTCATGTTCTTCGCACCCCTGGGCGCCGACAGTCCGTACATCTTCAGCTTCCGCTCCAGCCACTGACAGTCCAGATCGGTCATCTCGCCCTCAACAGCATCCACACCCAGGTCGCGGATCTTGCCGCCGACATAAATGATGCCGTCGTACATCGAGTCCCCGAGGTTTTTGCCGGCGTTGCCGAGAATAATCATTCGGCCACGTTGCAACATGAAGCCGCAAAAGGAGCCGGCGTTGCCGCCGACAATGATGGTGCCGCCCTTCTGGTCGATGCCGATACGTGCACCTGCATCGCCCTTGCACACCAGATCACCGCCGCGAATCGCGGCACCGAGGGTTGAGCCGGCGTTGTTCTCGATTACCACCGTGCCGGCCATCATGTTCTCGGCGCAGGACCAGCCCACGCGACCCGTGACGCGGATATTCGGCCCGTCGATGAGACCGCAGCCGAAGTAGCCGAGCGAACCCTCGAAATCGAGCTTCAGTCGATTCAATATGCCGACACCGAGGGAGTGCTTGGCGCCGGGATTCTTTACCACGATATGGCCATAGCCTTTCTGCATCAGCTCTCGGATGCGGACGTTGATGGCACGCGTGTCCATATCCCTGGCGTCGAAGTCCGCCGTCTTCTCGAAATCGACGGCGTAAGCCCAGGGATAGGTGAAGTTCTCCGTCTCTTCGGGGCGGAAGAAGCGTTGCTGGCTCCTGCCCTTGAGAGGCTCGGTGTGAAAGCCCTGAAGGTGATCTCTTGCTGTGCTTACGTGCGCCATACACGAACCTCGCCGTCATACGGATCAAAGGTCTTGATCTCTTTGGGGAAGATGCTGCGGATGGCGACCTCTTCGGAGGCCATCGCGATGAAGTTATCGCTTTCATAGAGCACCATGGGCTTGGCGGCCATGGTGTCCTTGGCCATGCCCAGGGCATCCGAGGTGGCGACGACATAGGTAAACACGCCGTCCAGCTCGTCGACAGACCGGCGCATCGCCTCCTCCAGATGGTCGCCACGGTTCATGCGGTCGGCCAGATACACCGCGATCAGCTCCGAATCGCAGTTCGACACGAACCGGTGGCCGCGGCGCTCCAGCTCGCGCCGACCGATCCAGTAGTTGGTCAGCTGGCCGTTGTGCACGACGGAGACATCGTTGAACGGATACGCCCAGTAGGGGTGCGCGGAACGGATGTCGACATCGGACTCGGTGGCCATCCGCGTGTGCCCGATGGCGTGCGTGCCCTTGAAGCCCTTCAACCTGTACTGGTCCGAGACGCGTGAGGCGTCGCCGAGATCCTTGATGAGCTCCAGTGCGTGACCGACGGAGAGGATCTCTACATCGTCTATGTCCTCCACATAGTCGATGAGCCGTTTGAGGTCACCCTTGAAAGTGAAAATATAACGGTAGCTGTAGGCCGTCGCCTTGTCGCGCGATTCCACTTTCGCACCCATCTCCTTGAGCCGCGCGTCCACGACCTTCTTGCGCGTCGCCATCTGGTCGTGGATGTCGAATCCCTTCGCGACTTCCTCCTGCTCCGCGACCTTGAAGCGCATGACGTACTTCCCTTTCTGCAGCGGACCGTAGAGGGCGTATCCCGTGGAGTCGGGTCCGCGGTGTTTGAGGGCCTGCAGCATCGCGGTCATCTCGCCACCGATGTCGGCCTTCTTGCCGCGATGGATGAGTCCAGCTATTCCGCACATGTTCGTTCACCTCCTGGGAGACCACTGCGAGAGGTCTCGGTTTACGGTAGGCAATCCAGGTACATCTTCATATCCCACTCAGTCGGCGTGGACAGGAACTTATCCCATTCATCGCGCTTGTAGTCCATGAACACCTTGTACATCTCTCCGGGGAGAGCTGACCTGGCAACTCCGTCTGCGTCGAGCGCATCGAGCGCTTCCCCGAGCGACATCGGTAGCTTCTTGTACTTCCTCTTGATCTCGTCCATGACGTCGTAGATGTTGCGCTGCTCCGCAGGGCCCGGGTCGAGCTTGCGTTTGATGCCGTCGTCGATGGCCTTGAGCAGTCCGGCGGCCAGCAGGTAAGGGTTGTGGGCAGAGTCGGCCGCCTTGTACTCGAACCGCCCGGGAGCGGAATTGCGTACGCCCGCCGTCCGGTTCTGATAACCCCAGTTCGCATACAGCGGCGCCCAGAACCCGAAATCGAGCAGGCGTCGATAGGAGTTCACGGTCGAACAGCCGAGCACGGTGAGGCCTGTTTGGTGCTCCAGTAAGCCGCCCATGGCGTAGAGACCGATCTTGCCGGGCAGCCGCGGGTCCTCACCCTCCGGCAGGAATGTGTTGTCACCACGGGAGCGAATTGTGAACGGCTCGTCCATCCCGGCCAGGACACCGTCGCCCAGCTTCTTAATCGCATCCTCGCCGCCGCGCCACAAGGAAATGTTTGTGTGGCATGCCGAGGCCGACACACCCAGGAATGGTTTCGACATGAAGCAGGCGATGAGGTTGTTCTCGCGCGCCACCTGGGCGCAGATCTGCCGATAGGTGGTCAGCCGATCGGCATTGCGCAGCACCTCGTCGAACATAAAGTTAAGTTCGAGCTGACCAGGGGCGTCCTCGTGATCTCCTTGAATTATGTCGAGCCCCATGGCCCGCGCATAGTCGATGACCTGGAGATACACCGGCCGCAGAGATTCGAACTGATCGATGTGGTAGCAGTAGGCCTTGCTGTACCCACCCGCAGGCATACCGTCTTCACCCTTTCTTAGCCACATCATCTCGGGCTCGGTACCGGCGCGCATGTGCAGTCCACCGTGATCCTTCTGGAACTGCTCGTGAATGCGGCGCAGGTTCCCGCGGCAGTCCGACGTCAGGAAGGCGCCGGGGTTGTCGGGGTCCTCCCGGCTGCGGAATAGAGTGCAGAAGACCCGTGCAACACGCTTGTCCCAGGGCAACTGCAGGAAGGTCTCAGGCTCGGGGATTCCCACGAGTTCCCAGGCCTCAGGTCCGTAAGCGATATAGTGCCGACTGCGATCGATGAACAAGTTGGCGGTAGCGCCGTAGACAAGCTGGAATCCACGCTCGGCGAAAGTTTCCCAGTGATCGGCCGGCGCGCCTTTGCCCATGATGCGCCCGGTCACGGAAATGAACTGGTAGTAGATGTACTGAATACCAAGCTCCTTGATCTTCTCGCGAACCTGCTTGACGAGGTCCGCCCGGCCAGGCGCGTGGACGAAACGTTGCAGATCCGTTTCCTTGCGGCCTGCGACCGACTCCTTAGGTAAAGCGGAAGCTTGTTTTGCCATAACTTCGACCTCCTCTATTAGTTCATCGTTGAGGATGCCGTGGAGAAGTACTGCGCTGTCACTTTCACACCGACATCACCGAGAACGCTACTGCCGAATCATCACCCTAGCTCCACGGGAACGGGCTCTTGGACACCGGGTGCAGCCTGCCCTCCGCGTAGCGGCCGAAGCGGAACGGCTCGAGCAGGCGGCTCTTCTCACCGCAGATCTCCTGCGCCACCAGTTGACCGACACCGAGCATCTTGTAGCCGTGATTCGAATCCGCGATGACATACACGTTCTCGCGGAAAACGTCGAAGACGGGGAACGCGTCGGGGGCGAATGCACCGAGCCCGCCCGAAGGCTCATCCGAGCGGAATTTCGGCAGGGTTCCGGAAAAGCGCTTCTGACAATGCGCCAGCGCTGACACCCACATATGCGCGAAGTCCTTGCCGACGATGTACTCGGGCGACTCCGGACCATATGGATCGATCCTCACCTGGTCAGGATCGGTTTCGACGGGATACGGCGCGGCACCGCCCTGCACGCCGCCGAAGCTGAAGTCCGGCTTGTAGTAGATGCCCCATATCTTGTCGGTGATGAGCGCGCCGTCGACGTCGGAGTACAGCGGCGCATCGCTGTCAACATGGATGACCGGCGGCAGCGTGCCGTCATTGGTCCGCTGCATCGTCGGATCTACGCCGAGCGTACCCTCCTCCAGGCACCAGAACTTCCACATAGGCACGTCGTGATGGATATTGCCGTCGCGGCCCTTGATTGAAATCGCCCGCGGCAGACCCAGCATCTTCCAGATCTGCGGGACCCAAGGCCCCGCACCGACGATTACATAGTCACACGCGATGGTCCCCTGATCGGTCTCAACGGCCGTGACTGCGCCCGCACCGTTGCGGAAGCCGGTCACGCGCACACCCGTGAAGATGCGCACCGATTGTGCTTCGGCCTTGCCCGAGAGACCCAGCATGCTGCGCTTGTTGTTGGCGTACCCGCCCCTCTTCTCGTGCAGCACCGAGGTGATGTTTCTCGCCTGCCAGTCATAGAAGAGGTTCTTCATGTAGGCCATGCAATCCTTCTCGCCTTCGATGAAGGCCGAGTCGTAGCCGATCGCCTTCTGCTGTTCGTAGATGGTTGCACAGCCCTCGTGCATGACCTCCGGGCTGATCTGCATGTAGCCCACGGGGTGATAGCTGTAGGCGCGCGGATCGGATTCCCAGACTGACACGCTGTGCGCCATCAGCTCGCGCATCGCAGGCTGGAAGTAATTGTTGCGGATGACGCCGCAGGCGATGCCGGAGGCGCCGGCCCCGATCCCGGTCTTGTCGAGCACGATAATGTCGTTGCCGTCGCCGCGCCCGCGCGCCTTGAGCTCCAGAGCAAGGTGATAGGCGGTGCTCAGACCGTGTATGCCGGCACCGATGACTATATATTTCGCACTGTTCGGAAGCGCCATGGAAAGTCGTTAACCTTGTGCTGAAGGGTGAGTCTTGGATTCGTATGAGTGTTTCTTGTAATTCACCTACTCGTGAATCACATTCACGCTACCCGCTGAGAACCATGATTTCCATACCACCGAGGGGGTAAGCCAAGTGCTCTACCGCGCCTTCCCTGGTCAGATACCCGGCTCGGCGCTCGCGGCCGCCCAGTCGGGCAGGAAGCCGAGGATCTCCACGCGGCCCGGCAGCCCGCGATTGAACAGCACGTTGTGCCAATAGGTCGCTTGGAACGCGGCATGCTCTTCCTCTAGGGACCGCACCGCACACCCCAGGCTGAAGAGCTGCTCGCCTTCCTCGAAGCGCAGCGTGCAGCGGGCTGCCTCCGCCATTGACCGACAGGACCGTGAGTCGAGCGAGAACAGCGCAGTGATGAGATCGGAGAATTCATCCGCGTGCTGATAATATTCAGCCTGCAGCAAGCGCAGGGCGTTGGCATAGCGCTCCGCCGGGTCATGCGTCTTCGAGGCCATGAACCGGAACTGCGCCGTCGTCGCCTCGGGCTCACGGCGGGTAATGAGAACGGTGATGGGCCCCAACTGCGTGTCTTCGGGCAGCAGCACCGTCGGCCGCATACCCGGCGACGGGCGGCCCTGTTCGCGGCGCATGGCGTAGCGGCGCAGGCGACACTGCCAGTCAAGGAAATGCCGGCAGAGCTCCGCTTGCGAACTGTCCAAACCGACACGGCCACTCATCGTCGATCGCTGCGCGCTGCAACGGACCCCGACACGACAGGATCCCTGCAAACAGATCCTCGCAGATTGGAGGATTACGACCTATTACCTCTGTGTCGTATCCCTTCCGGAGTACTCTCACCCGCGCTGCTTTCGATTACTGTTCTGCGCCATGACTAACGAACTTTGCACCATACCGCAGGCGATCGACGAGCTTCGCCGCGGCCGCATGATCATCCTGGTCGACGACCCCGATCGCGAGAACGAGGGTGACCTCGCCATGCTCGCTGAGCATGCGACACCGGAGGCGATAAGTTTCATGGCCCGCGAAGGCCGTGGCCTCATCTGCCTGCCGCTCGCGGGCAGCGACTGCGATCGGCTGCAGCTCGACGCACAGGTCACACACAACACGAGCCCGTTCGGCACCGGCTTCACGGTATCCATCGACGCCATCACGACAGAGCGCCCCCGGATCAGCGCCGCCGCGCGCGCCCATACCATCCGCCGCGCCGCCGATCCGGAGACAAGGGCAGAGGATTTCGCGCGGCCGGGACACGTCTTTCCGCTGCGCGCCCGCGATGGCGGTGTGCTCGTACGCGCCGGGCAAACGGAGGGCATTGTGGATCTGGCCCGTCTGGCCGGAGCGCGGTCGGCGGGAGTCATCTGCGAGATCCTCGACGAGGACGGCACCATGGCGCGCGTGCCGCAGCTGCAGGCGTTTGCGGATCGGCACCATTTGAAGATCTGTACCGTCGCCGATCTCATCGCCTGGCGCCGGCGCATCGAGCGCTTGATCGAAGCGGTTGAGCTGGACATTCCCATGCCGACGCGCTTCGGCGATTTCCGTGCTCACCTGTTCCGCAGCCTTATCGATAACAAGGAGCACCTCGCCTTTACCGTCGGCATGCCCGCGCCCGGCACCAATGGCGCACCCGCGGTCGACGCGCCGGTCTGGGTGCGGGTGCATTCGGAATGTCTGACCGGCGATGTCTTTCACTCTCTGCGCTGCGACTGCGGGGCACAGCGGGATCGCGCCCTGGAGGTGCTCGGGGGTCAGCGCCACGGTGTCTTCGTCTACATGCGCCAGGAAGGGCGCGGCATCGGGCTTGCCAACAAGCTGCGCGCGTACCGGCTGCAGGACCGCGGTCTCGATACAGTGGAGGCGAACCGGCGCCTGGGCTTCCCCGCCGATGCGCGGGAGTACGGCATCGGCGCGCAAATACTGCAGTTCCTGGGCGTGCGCCGCCTGCGCCTGCTCACCAACAACCCGCGCAAGCTGCACGGTCTGGCAGGCCATGGCCTGGAGATCCAGGATCAGTTGCCGCTGCAGATCGCGCCTAATCACGCCAACATCCACTACCTACGCACCAAGCGCGACAAGCTCGGCCACCTGCTCGGAACGCTCGACCGTGACGAGACGGAGTGGCGGACTCGGACACCCTGAAGCTCTGGGCAGTCCGCTTTGTCGCGCAAAGGGATCCTCTCGACGATGGTCCCTTGGTCCAGGTCACGCGCGAAGGTGCGCGGGTGTGGTCAGCTCACTGTCTTGAACGCGCTCGCTGACAGGCTCGACGGGCCAAGACCAAGCGCAGACGCATTTGCCGCAGGCTTCCAGAGAGACACGCGGGTATCTATGGGCAGCCACCCGTGCACCGTTGCGGTGCGCCTGCTCACAGCGTGCTAACATGAGGTCACGCACCACCTCATAGAGGCGGTGTGGCGCAGGCCACTGGAAACCTTAATGGGGGACAGGAGCGGCCTGTGTACCACGTGTGCAACAAAGGGGAGGAAACCTTATGTCGTCATTACTCGCTTTGTCACTGAGTATCGGCGTGCTTGGTGGTATCTGGGCCTATCTGGCCCTCGGACCCCTGAGTGCATTCACCCTGGTCTGGGCCGGATTTATCGCCTGGGGTTGCTTCTTCCACACCGGCGGCGACAACAAGGCGCTGCTGAAAACCATCTGCGGCAACATCTACGGCATCTTCATCGCCTGGATTGCGCTGCTCGTCATCTTCAAGACCGGTATCGCCGACAAGGGTGTCGTAGCCATCGCGATCGTCGTTGCCGTTACCGTGTTCTTGCTGGTCATCGTCGCTTCGCTGGAGCCGCTATCCGCCGTTCCGGCCAACGTCTATGGCTATGCCTCCACCGTCGCATACTCGCTGCATCACACGCCCGACGCGCCTGCGACAGGTCCCTTGCAGAATCTGCTGACTGCCGGCACCGCTAACCCGCTCGTGCTGCTGATCATCTCCATGGTGCTTGGTGCGATCGGGGGTTACATCTCCGGGCAAGCGGCCAAGGCGCTGACCAGGTAAACCGCTTGACCAAGGGATAGCCAGCCTGTCAGTGCATGCGGCCAGGTGATTGACCTGCCGTGTAACACGAGACATCGAGTCGGACCTTCGGGTCAGGGCTGACCCGAAGGTCCGGTTCGATTTGCGCACGTACCGCGGACTTAGCTCACACCACGTCTAGTAGAGCCGTGCGCGGATGCTGGCCGGCCACAAGTGCTCCAGCTTTGCGCACACATCGCTCGTGACCGCTGCGCTCCTACCCCTTGAGCCACACCAGGCCGACCAGCAGGAGCTGCGCGGCCACCATCGAGAGCAGGAGAGCCAGGACACGGTTGACCCAGCGCTGTGCCCGCGCGCCTCCCGGTCTGAGGGTGCGCGATGCCAGCCAGGCAATGACGACCTTGGTGCTGACTACCGCGCTCAGGAATACACTCACGAAAACGACTGCCGGTAAAATCCCACCCCCGGTTAAATACGCGCCGCCGACGGTGAACCAGAAGAGGTATGGATGCGGGTTAAGCAGGTTGACCGTCACTGCCCTTGTCAATGAGCCATCGGAAGGCGTCGCGGACGTGGTTCGTAACGGGGCAAGCGACCATGTCTCCCAAGCCAGCCAGCAGCAGTAGGCCGCCCCGAGCAGACTCAGTATCCCGAGCGCAGCAGTGTAGTCGCGCAGCGAACGAAACACTGCGAGCACGAGCAGAACCATGGGCAGATCCGTTGCTATCGGCGCCAGGCTGGCTTTGGCCCCTGCAGCGAATCCCTTGTGCACCGCCTCACGTACGACGACCGCGCTGAGCGGTCCCGGCTGCAGTCCAGCCGTGATTCCGAGCACCAGCGCCGCGAGGGCCTGATCAGTCATGTCGATCGATGACCGGCATCGCCCTAACCCTCAATGACATCGGCCACAAATGACCGAGGGATATGGCGCGGGTGAAAGCGGATGGTAGGATGAACATGTTGGCCGCAGCATCCCTCCGGATCAAAATCCGTTTGAAATCTTGAATCGGGCATGCGAGGACCGAGGATCCGATGCCGCTGACCGTTGTCCAGGTACTGCCCGCGCTTGAAGCGGGCGAGGTGGAGCGCAGCACGCTGGAGGTTGCCCAGGAATTATGCCGGCGCGGTCACCGCGCAATCGTTATCTCGGCAGGCGGGCGGCTGGTCGCAGAGCTTGAAGCCGCCGGCGCACGCCATGTCACGTGGGCCATCGGCAGAAAGACGCCTCTGACCCTGCACTACGTGCGGCCGCTGCGACAACTGCTGCTCAGCGAACGAGTTGACGTGCTGCATGCTCGCTCACGCCTGCCGGCGTGGATCGCCTACCTCGCATGGCGGCGCATGGATCGAGCGGCTCGGCCCAATTTCCTTACCACCGTCCATGGTCCTTACACCGTTAATCGTTACAGCCGCATCATGACCAGGGGCGAACGCGTCATTGCCATCTCTTCATGGATCCGCGACTACATTCTCGAAAACTATCCCAATGTCGAAGCGTCGAAGATCGCGCTCATCCCGCGCGGTATCGACCCCACACAGTACCCGCACGGCCATAGTCCTGCCGAAGAGTGGCAGCGCGAATGGCGGCAATGCCACCCGGCCATCGAGGGAAGATATGTGATCACCCTGCCGGCTCGGGTCACGCGCTGGAAGGGCCACAGAGATTTCATCACCGTTATCGGCAGACTGAAGCAAGAGGGCGTGCGCGTGCACGGTCTCATTGCCGGCGGCGCCGAGCCGCGCCGCCGGCCGTTTTTGCAGGAACTCAAGAGCATTGTCAGCGCGCAAGATCTCGTCGATGACGTGACCTTTCTCGGCCAGCGAGAGGATATGCGCGAGGTCATGGCGGTCTCCGATGCGGTCGTGTCGCTCACCCGGGAACCCGAGGCGTTTGGGAGAACCGCGATCGAGGCGCTCGCACTCGGCGTGCCGGTAGTGGGTTATGATCACGGTGGTACGGCCGAGATCCTGCGGGCCATCTTCCCGCAGGGACTTGTCCCCGTTGGCGACACGGTCGCTGCAGCCTCCAGGCTCGCCGAGTTCGCGCGGGCGCGGCCCGCCGTCCCCGTCCAGTATCCGTTCACGCTGGCACGCATGCTCAATGCCACACTCGACCTCTACGAAAGCCTCGGCCGCCCGCGCTGGCCAAGCTGACTCCGCAAGCCCGGGCACGCAAGTGGTTTGCACGCGCTGTCCATTCACCCGTTAGAATCGCGCACGCCATAGTTTCAGACGCATGAGCGCACGCACATCCTGCTGGCCGGCGGCTCCGGCACCCGGCTCCACCCGCTGACACTGCCCGTCAGCAAAGCAGCTCATGCCCGTCTACGACAAGCCGCTCATTTACTATCCGCTGTCGGTGTTGATGCTGGCGGGGATCCGAGATGTACCGGTGTAGCGCGCATCGTAGGTTTGTAGCACCTGTTCATGCACGGGACGAGGATTGATGCAGATAAGGCCGCATGCCGTGCACTAGACAAAGGGTTCGCCGTGCTTTTCGAACAGCGGCTGAAATCGCTCTGCGTCGCAGATCCGGTAGCGGATGCTCCCAACGGGTGTTGGCGTCGACACGGACCCGCGACTCGTTGCTGCTCATCGATTGGCGCCTCGTCAGTCGAGTGGTATTCCGGTCATGCACGTCGCCATTGTTAAGGACATTCCATGCCTCATACAACTCCGCCAGCGCGCTGCTGTTATTTCCCAATACAGAACGAGCGGAAAATTTCGCCGAGCAGGTCCTCGGTCGTGTATTCGCCGGTGATGAAACTAAGCTGGCGGCGCGCCTGCCGCAGGTGCTCCGCGGCGAGTTCAGACATGCCGCGGCTGTCCAGCGTGGCCTTGGCCTGCTGCAGCGCTTCCCGTGCCTTGCGCAAGGCCTCGAGATGCCGCCGCCGCGCGGAGAATGCTCCCTCTGCGCGGCTTTGATAGCCCACTGCCTTCCGGATCCGCGACTCGACGCCTTCCACACCAAGGTCCTTCAGCACGGACAGCCATACTTCCGGCCCGTGGGGGCCCTCGCACACGCCAGGCGCGAGGCCGCAGAGGTCGATCTTCGTTCGCACCACGGTGGCGGTGATGCCGGCGGGCAAGCTCGAAAGCAGCGCCGTGTCCTGATCGCCGTAGATCTCGTTGCAGGGCACCAGCAACAGGACATGATGCGCCTCGCGCAGGGCCGCTCGCGTCCGCCGCACGCCTTCCCGCTCAATCTCATCTCCGCTCTCGCGCAGGCCGGCGGTGTCGGTGAGATGCACGGGAAGACCGCTCAGCTCGATGTCGAGGTCCAGCGTGTCGCGTGTAGTGCCGGCGACGGCGCTCACGATGGCGCGGTCCCGACGCGCGAGACGATTGAAGAGGCTGGACTTGCCTGCATTCGGTCGACCGGCGATGACAACGCGAACGCCATCGTGGAGCAGCACTCCCTGCTCAGCGCTGGCGATCGCAGCTTCCAAGTCCGCGAGCACCGTATCCAAATCAGTTAGGTATCGCCGCTGGGATGCCGACGGGATCGTGTCTTCGTCGGGGAAGTCGAGCGATGCCTCGATTTCAACTCGCGCCTGATCGACGGCTGCCGAGAGGCGCGTCACGCGTCGGGAGAACTCCCCTTGCAGGGAGGCGACCGCCGCGCGCGCCGCCTGTTCCGAGCCGCTGCCGATGAGATCGGCGATCGCTTCCGCCTGGGTGAGGTCAATTTTCCCATTGAGGAAGGCGCGCTCAGAGAACTCCCCGGGGCGCGCCAGGCGCGCGCCGAGCGCCAGCGCCCGCTGCAGCAGCAGGTCGAGCACAATCGGTCCGCCGTGTGCGTGCAGCTCCAGCACATCCTCGCCCGTATACGAGGCCGGCGCCGGGAAGTAGAGGGCGAGACCGTAATCGATGGTCGCTGTGGTCGCGTCGCGAAAGAGGCAACAGCTCGCATAGCGCGGCGGCGGCAGGCGGCGCAGGATGCCCTCGGCGATGCGCGGGACATCGGGCCCCGAAAGCCGGACCACGCCAATCGCCCCGGGGCCCGCCGCGGTGGCGATCGCGGCGATGGTATCGGTGGCCGCGGCTTCGCCGGCAGGCCTCTTCATGGTTCGATCAGGCGGGCGCCCTGGCACCCTCGATGCTGCGCGTGATGAGCCATTGCTGGCCGATGGACAGGATGTTGTTCACCAGCCAGTAGAGCACAAGACCGGATGGGAAGAAGGCAAAGAACACGGTAAAGATGAAAGGCAGCATCTGCATGACTTTCGCCTGCACGGGATCGGGGGGCGCCGGATTCATCTTCAGTTGGAGATACATCGTGATGCCCATCAGAAGCGGCAGAACAAAATAGGGGTCGGCGGTTGAGAGATCCCTGATCCAGCCCATGAATGGCGCCTGCCGGAGTTCCACGCTCTCAAGCAGCACCCAATACAGCGCCAGGAATACGGGGATCTGGATGAGGATGGGCAGACAGCCGCCCAGCGGGTTGATCTTCTCTTGCTTGTACAATTCCATCATCGCCTGGTTAAGTCGCTGGCGATCGTTCGCATAGCGTTCACGCAGGGCCAGGAGCCGCGGTTGCACCCGTTTCATATTCGCCATCGAACGATAGCTTGCCGCGGCGAGGTGATAAAACACCGCCTTGACCAGTACCGTGAGCAGAACGATCGACCAGCCCCAGTTGCCGACCCAGCCGTGAATCTTCTGCATCAGCCAGAACAGCGGCTTGGCGATGAACCACAACGAGCCATAGTCCACGGTCAGATCCAGCCCCGGCGCAATGTTCTCCAGCACATCCTGATCCTTCGGTCCGGCGTAAAGCCGCATCGCAAAGCGGCCGCTCGCATTCGCTGCGACGAGCTGCGGCGGACCGTACATGCCGACAATGTAGCGGTTGTCATCGAGCGCCTTGGTGTAATAGTGATAGGCGGCGTCGCGAGGAGGGATGACGGCAGCGACGAAGTAGTGCTGCAGAATACCCGCCCAGCCGCCGTTGATATCACGCGCCAGCGGGCTGTCCTTCATTTCGTCGAAAGGCATCTTCTCATAGCGTTTCTCGGCACTGGAGATCGCCGCACCGGTGTAGGTATAGACACCTGCTAGCTTCGACTTCTCCTTTGCCGCTCGGCGCATAAGCTGACCGTATACACGCCCCTGCCACTCGCTCGCGCTGCTGTTACCGATGTCGTAGGTCACATCGATGAGGTGGCTGCCACGGTGGAATGTATAGGTCTTGGTAACCTCGATGCTGCCCTCGGGGGAGCGCCACGTCAGCGGCACCTCGAGCACATCAGCGCCCTTGCCGAGTCCATAGCGGTCTTTGTGCGCCGTATAGATCTGCTGATGGTTGGGGGCCGGCCGATCGCTCAGCAGGCCGCCCTGGATGACAAACGTTAGATCCTCGGAGTCATCAAGAAAAGTGAACGGCTCGTCCGGTTTGTCGATGGCGACCGGGTAGTCCCGCAGCAGTACGCGACTGAGATCGCCCCCCGCGAGGCCGATTTCGACCCTCAGTACATCGGACTCCACTATGACCCTACCTGCGCCGGGGGCTGGCCGTGTCGGCGCGACGCTGCCTGCACTCGGCGGGCTGGGGATGTCGGCAGCCGACGGCAACGCCGCACCGGGCGTTGCCGGTGCCGTGGCGGGAGCAACCGCGGGTGTGGAGGAGCGCGGCTGCCCGTAGTCGCGCTCCCATGCTTGCCAGATGAGCATGAGCACGAAGACCAGCGAGATGATCAAGAGGAGACGCAGGTTATCCATCAGGCTGTTCGCATCCCTACCTTGGAACGGGGTCATGGCCGCCCGCGCAGAACGGATGGCAACGGGCGAGACGTGCGCAGGCGAGAAGCATTCCGCGGCAGACGCCATGGCGCCTTATGGCCTGCGCCGCGTAATGGGAACAGCTCGGGGTGAACCGGCAGCTGGGAGGCAGAAAGGGACTCAGGTAGCGGCCATAGCCTCGTATGAGGGCAATCAAGAGCTTTTGCATGCGCCTATCTTTGCAAACAGCCTTTGCAGGACAAGTACGAAATCGCGGTTACGCAGACTCACCGCCTGCGGCTCAACCGTCAGCACCAGATCGAGGCCGGCGAGGGGCGCCTGTTGCCGGCGGAAGGTCTCCCGCGCCAGGCGCTTGAGCCTGTTGCGAACGGCGGCACTTGCGACTGAGCGCCGGCCGATAGCTACCCCCAAGCGAGCGAGCGGCTGGCCGTTGCGCACGCACGCCACCCTCACCGCACCTTCAACAGCCCGCAGGCGGCTGGCGTAAACGCGCTTGAACTGTTCGGGGCGTAGTAATCGGTGCTCGCGGGTGTAGCGTTGGCCGTGGCTAGGCACTCAGACGCACGCGACCCTTCGCGCGACGGCTCTTGAGGATCTTGCAGCCGCCACGCGTGCTCATACGGGCGCGAAAGCCGTGCGTACGCTGGCGCTTGACCTTGCTCGGCTGATAGGTGCGTTTCATCGCGTTTCTCCCGACGCACGGTGAAAAAACAGGGCATGCTACGGGCTCCATGGGGATTTTGCAATTAGGCGCCTCGGGCCACCGGCAGCCGTCGTCGGAGCTGTGGATAACCCAACCAATGCGCTATAATCCAGCCCGCCCCGTACCGCAACATAACGACACAAGAGTTATTGGGGGTAGCGTGGAAATATCCGTGTGGAAACAATGTCTTAAACACCTTGAGGGGGAGCTGTCGGCGCAGCAGTTCAATACCTGGATACGGCCTCTGCAAGCGGTTCAGGAGGGCGAGACGCTGCGTCTGCTCGCACCGAATCGGTTCGTGCAGGATTGGATCAGGGAAAAATACCTCGACGTGATCTCCAGCGTC
The DNA here is from genome assembly GCA_052388435.1 of Chromatiales bacterium. Lineage (GTDB taxonomy): Bacteria > Pseudomonadota > Gammaproteobacteria > JAJPIJ01 > JAJPIJ01 > JBQTIC01. Next base: position 20,034 of record JBQTIC010000089.1, read on the forward strand.
GTCGAGAGTCTGCACCCTGGCGAGCGTTACCAGATCGCCCTCTCCGTCGGAAGCATGGCAAGACAGCCGGACCCAGCGTGGCACATGCCTCGGCCCGTACGACACGCAGAGGTTGATCGCGCCACGCCCAGATCCAAGGAGACGCAGTGGCCGTCACCGGCCCTAAACCCGCAGTACACGTTCGACACCTTCGTCGAGGGGAAGTCGAACCAGCTTGCACGGGCAGCGTCGATACAGGTAGGAGAGAACTCTGGTAGCGCCTACAACCCACTGTTCATATGCGGTGGGGTCGGGCTGGGAAAGACACACCTGATGCACGCCGTCGGCAACGCGATTTGCGCATCCAGGCCCCTCGCGAAAGTCGTCTACCTGCGCTCAGAGCAGTTCGTGGCCGACATGGTAAAGGCCCTCCAGCACAACGTAATCAATGATTTCAAACGGTACTATCGCTCCGCGGATGCCCTGCTTATCGACGATATTCAGTTCTTCGCCGGCAAGGAGCGTTCCCAGGAGGAATTTTTTCATACTTTCAACGCCTTACTTGACAGACAACAGCAGATAGTACTGACCTGCGACCGCTATCCAAAGGAGGTTGAGGGCGTCGAGGAGCGGCTGAAGTCCCGCTTTGGATGGGGCCTTACCGTAGCAATTGAGCCGCCAGAACTAGAGACTCGAGTCGCAATCCTGAAGAGTAAGGCTGTCCGCAGCCAGATCGACTTGCCCGACGACTGTGCCTTCTTCATGGCCAAGCGCTTTCGCTCAAATATCCGTGAACTCGAGGGCGCATTGCACAGGGTGATCGCCCACTCTAACTTCCGACGCCAGCCCATCAGTCTCGACTTCGCAAAGGAGGCACTGAAGGATCTCCTTGCTATCCAAGAAAAGATGGTGACGCTGGACAACATCCAGAAGACAGTGGCGGAGTACTACAAGATCCGTGTCTCGGATCTTTTGTCTAAGCGCCGCAATCGGTCCGTGACTCGCCCGAGGCAAGTCGCAATGGCCTTATCCAAAGAGTTGACCCAGCACAGCCTACCTGAGATCGGCGAAGCGTTCGGCGGGCGGGATCACACCACGGTACTACACGCGTGCAGAAAAATCGCCGACCTGCGGCGTAGCGAGCAACGGCTCAACGAGGACTACACCAATCTTGGCAGGATCCTGTCAAGCTAAGGTCGATTGCTTGTGGATGAAAATAACCCAGCGCTTTCACTCGCCGACTATTAACACGCAGCCCACACATCCGCCACGCGTTTTCAGCACCATTATATTTTTATAACGCCTTGAAAACACATAAGAAAACATCGGGTTGCCCAAGTGACTGGTTCCTTAATAATAACGACGAGATAGTTAAAGAATGAAGATATCTATTAATCGCGAACAGCTCATCAGTCCTTTGCAAACCGTTACGAGCGTTGTAGAGAAACGGCAAGCGCTCCCTATTCTGAGCAACATTCTTGTCGTAGCGGAAGCTCAGCAGCTCACGCTCATAGGCACAGACATGGAGGTCGAGATCATCGTCAAAATCAGTACGTCGAGCGGGAATGCGGGCAGTACCACGCTGCCGGCGCGGAAGTTTATGGACATCTGCCGCGCCTTGCCGCCTGACTCGCAAGTTCAGATCGAAACCAAGGAGAACCGCGCGACAGTAAAGAGCGGGCGGAGCCGGTTTACGCTTGCCACCCTACCGGCGGCAGATTTCCCGGCTGTCGGCGATACCCCGGCGAGTTTCCGCGTTACGGTCCAAGCCAAGGCGCTACGTGAGCTCATTGGCGACACTCAGTTCGCGATGGCTCACCAGGATATACGCTACTACCTCAATGGGCTTCTGTTGGAGTTCAGCGGGCCACGAATTCGCGCGGTCGCCACCGATGGGCACCGTATGGCGTTAGGCGACCTCGAATGGGAAACGAGTGTCCAGGAAGAAGTGGTGCAGATCATCGTCCCGCGTAAGGGAGTGGCAGAACTTAGCCGGCTGCTGGCGGAAGTCGAGGGTGACGTGGATTTGCACGTCGGGCCAAATCACCTCAAGGTGCAGACAGCGACGCGCACCCTGACGAGCAAACTTATCGATGGAAAGTTCCCCGACTACCAGCGAGTCATACCGATGAAGTCGGACAAGTTGGTCGTTGGTAACCGGGAGGTGTTAAGGCAGGGCTTGGTGCGTACGTCCATTCTGTCGAACGAGAAGTTCCGTGGCGTGCGACTCGTTTTAAGAAATGATCAGATTCAAGCGCTTGCACACAACCCCGATCAAGAGGAGGCGGAGGAAGAAATGGCGGTGGAGTACGCCGGGCCGGAAATGGAGATAGGGTTCAATGTTGGTTATCTTCTCGATGTGCTATCGGCAGTGAAGACGGACAAGGTGCAGATGGAACTGTCCACGCCGGATAAGAGCTGCCTGATGCAGCCGTTGGGCGATGGCAGCCGGAAATACGTCGTGATGCCAATGCGGCTGTAGGGCATGCTGCTGCAGAGGCTGCTGTATCACAGTGGCTGTCATCGACCGAGCGGTAAGGCCTCGCTGCCGGAGTCGATACGAGGGAAGTCGTTCGGATGCGCAAAGCTGAGGAAGCGATCCGGCGGGGCCGGGAAGCATTCCTATTACGAGCGCGTGGGTAGGGGCTTGGAATCACTCCGCCAGCTTCCACGTGAAACCAGGCTGCCTGGAATGCGCGCAAGGTCTTGCTCCGACGTCCAGAGATTTTCTGAAAACCGTGAACTTGGCGGCGTTGACGTTCCGCGATCTGGCGGGCGCTGCAAAGTTTCACGTGAAACACGACGAGGTCCGAGAGGCCGCTTGAAACCCTATGACTGATCATTCCGAAGAGAAGCTGAGTCCCGCAAACGGCAGCGGGTCGCGCCCGGGCGAAAGGGCCTACGATTCCACCAGCATCAAGGTCCTAAAAGGCCTTGACGCCGTCCGCAAGCGTCCGGGTATGTATATCGGTGACACCGACGACGGCACTGGCCTCCACCACATGGTTTTCGAAGTGGTGGATAACAGTGTGGATGAGGCGCTGGCAGGATATTGTAGGGAGATCACCGTAACCATCCATGCCGACGAGTCTATTTCCGTTGTGGATGACGGTCGTGGCATTCCTGTGGATACTCACAAGGAGGAGGGTCGATCGGCCGCGGAGGTCATCATGACAACCCTGCATTCCGGCGGGAAGTTCGATGAAAACTCCTACAAGATCTCCGGTGGCCTGCACGGTGTCGGCGTGTCGGTTGTGAATGCCCTTTCCGAGAAACTTTGGCTAACGATCTATCGCGATGGCAGATGTCATATCCAGGAGTACAAGGATGGCGATCCTGTGGCGCCGCTCCGCACCATCGCCAACACGGACAGGCGTGGTACGGAGATCCGCTTCCTGCCAAGCCGGCAGACGTTCAGCAACCATGAGTATCACTATGACATCCTGGCGAAGCGGCTGCGCGAGCTGTCCTTTCTCAACTCAGGTTTGTTGATCCACCTCCACGACGAGCGCACCGGAAAATCAGACCATTTTCACTACCAGGGGGGCATCGCGGCATTCGTCGCCCACCTCAACAAGGCGAAGACTCCGCTGCATCCCACCGTCATCCAGATCGCAGCGGAAAGGGAAGGGGTTAAGGTAGAGATTGCCATGCAATGGAACGATGCCTATCAGGAGAGCATCTTCTGCTTCACCAATACCATCCCTCAGCGCGACGGCGGTACGCATCTGCAGGGCTTTCGCTCCGGCCTCACACGCGCGGTCAATCAATTTATGGAGAGAGCTGGAATGCTCGCGCGCGCCAAGATCGAGGTCACTGGCGATGATATCCGGGAGGGGTTGACGGCAGTACTGTCGGTGAAGGTTCCGGATCCAAAGTTTTCCTCACAGACCAAGGATAAGCTCGTCTCCAGTGAGATAAAAAGTATAGTAGAATCAGTGTCTTACGAAAGACTAACGGCCTTTTTGCTGGAGCATCCGCAAGAAGCGCGCACGATTACTGAGAAGGTCATCGAGGCGGCCTGCGCACGCGAGGCCGCTCGCAAGGCGCGTGAGCTTACCCGCCGCAAATCCGCTCTGGATATCGCTGGGCTACCAGGCAAACTCGCTGACTGCCAGGAGCGCGACCCCAGGCTTTCCGAGCTATTCATCGTGGAGGGCGACTCCGCCGGCGGCTCGGCCAAGCAGGCGCGCGACCGCCGCTTCCAGGCGATCCTTCCGCTTAAGGGCAAGATCCTCAATGTGGAGAAGGCGCGGTTCGACAAGATGCTGTCTTCCGTGGAGGTCGGTACCCTAATCACAGCCCTCGGCTGCGGCATCGGTCACGACGAGTACGACCCTGGCAGGCTCCGCTATCACCGCATCATCGTTATGACGGACGCCGACGTGGATGGCTCCCATATCCGCACCCTGCTGCTGACGTTCTTCTACCGGCAGATGCTTGAACTGGTGGAGCGCGGCCACATTTACATCGCCCAGCCGCCGCTCTACAAGGTGAAGCGCGGCAAGCACGAGCAGTACGTGAAAGACGACCACGACCTTGATGCCTATTTTATGCAAGCCGCGCTTGCTGACGCCACCGTGGAGAATGGTGCTGGGGTGCAGATCAGCGGCGAGGCATTGCACGCGCTCGGCAAAGACTACCTCTCTCTCTCTGCTGTCCTGCGCCGGCTGGGTAAGCGTTACGACGCGCTCCTTCTGGATGCGCTGCGAGCCATTCCACCACTGACCGCCGAACCCCACGTTGCCATCGCGCGTTCTGCCGTTGACCGGTGGCTCGCAGACGTGCGCAGCGCGCTGTTGCAGCGGGTCGACAGCACGGTGTCGATCGATGCGGGCGTCGAGTCGGTCAGCGTCGGCGATGGCGTTCGCGCACGCGTGAGCATCACCAGGCACGGCATCGAGATGGGGAACGAGTTCGATCAGGATTTCTTCGCCTCGGCCGAGTACCGTCGCCTGACGGAGCTCGGCAACCGCTTCGAGGTACCGCTTGTTGCCGGTGCACGCGTTCTCATGGGTGAGCGCGAATATCCCGTGCGTTCGCTGCGCCATGCCATCGAAACACTGCTCGGAGAGGCGCAGCGTGGCGTGAACATCCAGCGGTACAAGGGTCTGGGTGAGATGAACCCCGCGCAGCTCTGGGAGACGACGATGGACCCGGCGACGCGCAACCTGCTCCACGTGCGCATCGAGGACGCGGTCGCGGCGAATCTGATCTTCTCAACGCTAATGGGCGACCAAGTGGAACCGCGCCGCGATTTCATCGAGACCCACGCCCTCGCTGTCACCAACCTCGACACCTAGGCCCACGTTTACTTGTTCGCGCGCCGAAAGCGGTCGCTATAACAGGCCGCCGCGGGCGATTGCCCAGACCTGAACGTGGTCCACGCCTGCGCGCTTTAATGTCTTCCCAAGTTCTTGCACCGTACTGCCGGTGGTGACTACGTCATCGACGAGAGCAATGTGCTTGTAGGCGAGCACGGCTCGGACCGCGAACGCCCTTCGCACGTTGCGCCGTCGTGCCTTGGCGTCGAGCTCCACCTGCGGCGCAGTGGAACGCAGTCGTTCGCAAGACAAGTAATCCACAGGTAAGGCCAGCTCGGCGGCGATGGGTCGCGCAATCTCCAGCGCCTGATTATAGCCGCGCTCCCTCAAGCGGCTCGGGTGCAGCGGCACCGGCAACAGGCAGTCAGGTCGCGGCCGAGCCAGCACGTAGGGCAGCAGCAAGCTCGCCAGCTCATGCGCGGCGGTGAGGTCAGCGTGAAACTTGAGTCCCTTGATTAGCTGATCGAGCGGATACGCATAAGCGAACGGGATGCAACTCCGGTCTATCGGCCCGGGCCTGCGGAGACAGCGTGCGCACGCCCCAGCGGCCGTCGGCAGGGGCGCCCCGCATCGGTTGCAGGCGGGTGCGATGCGCGGCAGATCAGCGCAGCATGGCTCGCAGTACGGTCCCCTGCCGGAGAATAGCTCCGCGCAGAGCGGACAGCGGCGCTGCCTGCCTCGCCGTATGGCTGGCCATAGCGCTGTCAAGTCTACGTTCATAAGAAACTTGACAGCGAACCGGCGACCCCTAAGATGCGGGCCGAACTCCTGACTGTCGCGATGAGGCCTATCACGTCCATGTCCACTGCTCCCGACGCCATCCCGGCCATCCGCCATGACTGGACGGTTGCTGAGACCGAGGCGCTGTTTGCCACGCCGCTGCTGGATCTCATTTACCGCGCTCAGGCGGTGCATCGGCAACACTTTGATGCGAACACCGTGCAGTTGAGCACGCTGATGAACATCAAGAGCGGCGGGTGCCCGGAAGACTGCGCCTACTGCCCCCAGAGTGCGCGTTACCGCACCGGTGTGGAAGCCGAACCGCTCGCTGACATTGATGCGGTGCTTGCCGCCGCGCAGGCGGCGCGTACGGCCGGCGCGACCCGCTTTTGCATGGGCGCGGCGTGGCGGTCGCCCAAGGACAGGGACCTTGTCCGCGTCGAGGAGATGGTCGCCTCCGTGAAGGCGCTTGGCCTGGAGACCTGCGCGACGCTGGGGATGCTGACACGCGGACAGGCCATCCGGCTTAAGACGGCCGGCCTCGATTACTACAACCATAATATTGATACCTCGCCAGAGTACTACGGCGAGATCATCTCGACACGCCACTACCAGGATCGCCTCGACACCTTGGCGCACGTGCGGGAGGCGGGCATCCTCGTGTGCTGTGGTGGCATTATCGGTATGGGTGAGTCGGCGCGCGACCGCGCGGGCATGCTCATGACGCTGGCCAATCTTCCCGAGCATCCGGAGAGTGTCCCCATAAACCTCCTCGTGCGTATCCCGGGCACCCCGCTGGCCGACGCTGCGCCGCTTGAGGACTTCGATCTGGTGCGCACCATCGCGGTGGCCCGGCTGCTCATGCCCGCCTCGTTCGTGCGACTCTCCGCGGGCCGCACCGGCATGGCGGACGCGCTGCAGGCGCTGTGTTTTCTTGCCGGCGCCAATTCGATCTTCTATGGCGAACAGTTGCTCACGACGGCCAACCCGGCTATCGAGGCTGACCGGGCGCTGTTGACGCGCCTAGGCGTGCGCGTGCTGCAATAACGGCGCGTGGTAACGCTCGAGGCACGGCTCCTCGATCGGCTGCGCGAGCACGAGGCGGCCGGCCTGACGCGCGCGCGTCAGGCGCGCGCCAGTGGCGGCGCGACCGTGGCGGTCAACGGGCGATCGCTGCTGAACTTCGCCGGCAACGATTATCTCGGTCTCGCCGGTGACCCGCGCGTCATCGAGGCCTTCTGCCGCGGCGCAAGTGCGTTTGGCGTTGGGGCCGGCGCAGCCGATCTCATCAGCGGTCACACCGTGGCGCACGCGCAGCTCGAAGCCGACCTCGCCCGGTTCGCGGGCCGGTCGCGTGCGCTCCTGTTCTCGACTGGTTACATGGCGAATCTGAGCGTGCTGAGCACACTCGCCAGCCGCGGCGCGACGATCATCCAGGACCGCCTTAATCACGCCTCGCTGCTCGACGCGGCGACGCTGGCGCGAGCCAGGGTCGTGCGCTACCCGCATGCGGAAGTCGACGCCCTGCGCACCGTACTCGCGTCTCGCCCGGCATCCGCTCTGGTTGTGACAGACGGTGTCTTCAGCATGGACGGCGATATTGCGCCATTGCCAGAGCTTACGCGTGCGTGTCACGACCGCGACGCGGTGCTCGTTGTCGATGATGCCCACGGCATTGGAGTGCTCGGCGAACACGGCGCCGGAACCGTGGAGCACTTCCGCCTCGGTGTGGACGAGGTGCCCGTGCTCATAGGGACCTTTGGCAAGGCACTGGGCGTCTTCGGCGCGTTTGTTGCGGGGAGCGACACTATCATCGATACCCTGATGCAGTTTGCGCGGCCCTATATTTACACGACTGCGTTACCGCCAGCGGTAGCGGTGGCGGTAAGCGAGAGCCTGCGTGTCATCGCAACGGAGCCGCAGCGCCGCGCCCGTCTACACGCGCGCATCCGGTATTTTCGGCAGCGCGCCACTGCGCGCGCGGTCCCGTTAAGCGCGTCCTCCACAGCCATCCAGCCCGTGATCATCGGCGATGCCGCGCGCACCTTCGCGCTGGGCGCAGCCTTGCGCGAAGACGGATACCTGGTGGGCGTGATCCGGCCGCCGACAGTGCCCGCTCGCACGGCTCGGCTCCGCATTACCCTGAGCACATGGCACGCAGAAGAACATATCGACGCCCTCATTGAGGCCCTGGCCCGGTTGTTGTAGCCGGTCATGGCAAAGCGCGCCGCTGATCTTGTGTTCGTGCACGGCTGGGGCTTTGGTCATGGTGTGTGGCGGCCGCTGCTTGAGACCCTGCCGCCGACGCTAAGCGCGAGCGCCGTGGATCTGCCGGGATATGGTAACGATGAAGGGCCGCCACCTGCATCAGTTGCAGGGATCGCGCAAGTACTGGCCACAGCCGGGCGGCCGCCAGCGGTATGGGTGGGGTGGTCGCTGGGTGGCATGGTCGTGCTTGAGCTGGCGGCTGCCAGACCCAATCTGATCAAGGAGGTTATCCTTGTTGGTGTCAATGCCAGGTTCGTCGCCGCCCCAGGCTGGCCGCACGCCGTGCCGGCGATTGAGCTTCAACGTATGCGCGATCGGCTGGAGCGCAACCCGCGCGCCACGCTCTTGCAGTTCGCACGGCTGGCCGCTCGGGCGCCTGCCGGCACGCGCGAGGCCGCTTCGATGCTGCTCGACTCTCTCGATTGCACACCGCTACCCGCACTGCCCACACTGCGCGCCGGCCTGCAGGCGCTGGTGGAGGCGGACCAGCGCGCTGCGCTGAGCCACATTCGCTGCCCGGTGCGACTGGTGCTGGGTGACCACGATGCGCTCGTCCCGCTAGCGGCCGCGGAGGCCATGGGTGTGCTGAACCCGGCACTCGCCGTCACCATCATCGCTGGCGCGGGACACGCCCTGCCCCTATCTCACCACACGGCATTGCTACAGTTGATCGGATCCATGATCACATGATGATCACAACGGCGGCGGAATACAGTGTCGACAAGCGCCAGGTTGCGGCGGCTTTCAACCGTGCGGCGGCCGGCTACGCTTCGCGGGCCGTCCTGCAGAACACGGTGGCCCAGCGCCTTGATGAGCGGCTCGATGTCGTGCGCATCCGTCCAGCCGTGGTACTGGATCTCGGTGCCGGTTGCGGCAACGGGTCGCGCCTGCTCGCGCGGCGCTATGCGGGCGCTGAGATCATTGCGCTCGACATTGCACTGGAAATGCTGCGCATGGGGCGCAGCGGATGGCGGTGGTGGCTCAGCCGCCGGCGTTACGTGTGCGGTGATGCCGAATGCGTGCCGCTCGCCGACACTGCGGTGGATCTCGTCTACAGCAACCTGGCCCTGCAATGGTGCAACGATCTCGACGCGGCGCTGCGCGAATGTCGCCGGGTGCTGCGGACGGAAGGTCTGTTCATGTTCACGACTCTGGGACCGGATACGCTCATGGAGCTGCGGCAAAGCTGGGCGGCCGCCGACAGCGCCGTGCACGTCAACGCCTTCGTGGACATGCACGATGTGGGCGATGCCTTAATCCGGGCTGGTTTCGCGAGCCCGGTCCTGGATGTAGAGCGGCTGACACTCACCTACCCCGACGTGCGCGCGCTCATGCACGATCTGAAGGCGCTGGGCGCGCACAACGTCACGGCAGGGCGACCGCACGGACTCACCGGCAAGGCGCGCCTGCAGGCGATGGTAGAGGCGTATGAAGAACGGCGGCGGGGTGGCGTGATTCCGGCCACGTATGAAATCGTTTATGGCCATGCGTGGGTGCCCGCGCGCGGCACGCGACCGCAGGACGGGAGCACGGTCGCAACATTTCCGCTCCACCAGCTCCAGCGTCAGCGCCGCAACGCGTGACCCGCTCCCGCCCTCGCGTCGGGGTCTTCGTGACCGGCACCGATACCGGGGTAGGTAAGACTCATGTCTGTGTCGCGCTGTTGCGCGGTCTGGGCGCAGCCGGCGTGCGCGCAGCGGCGATGAAGCCGGTCGCGAGTGGCTGCCGGCACACGCCGGAAGGGCTGCGCAGCGACGACGCGCTGCAACTGCAGGACGCCGCGCGCGTGCGCGCCGCCTACGAACTGGTCAACCCCTACCCGTTCCTGGAGCCGATCGCGCCGCACATGGCTGCCTCCCGCGCGAACACGGTGATCGATCTGGAGCGGATCACCGCCGCCGCCATGACGCTGGCAGCCCAAAGCGATGGTTTAGTAATCGAGGGCATCGGTGGCTGGCGCGTGCCGCTCGACGATCATCAGACGGTGAGCGAGCTTGCGCTGCGCCTCGGTTATCCCGTGCTGCTCGTGGTAGGCCTGCGCTTGGGCTGCATTAATCATGCGCTATTGACGGTCGAGGCGATCCGCAGCGATGCAGCGCCGCTGCTGGGGTGGGTCGCTAATGGCTGCGACGCCGCGTACGAGCCGCGGCAGGGCACTATCGACGCGCTGAGCGCACGTCTTGACGCGGCGCCACTGGCGGTCATCGAGCATGATCCAGCAGCACGGCCGCAGCGGGCGGTCGAAGCGGTGGCGGCCGTGACGCGCACGCTGGTGAACCACCTTGGCCGTTGTGAGAGCGTCTCTTAAGGTCTCCTTCAGGTTCGCACCGATCTGGATCAGTGCGGTAAAATACGGGTATCATAGCAGTGCGAGATTGGGGGGCGTTGGTGCGTGGTGCAACTAGACTGTCAGCGCAATCCACCCAGCCGCCGGTTCATACTCAGCCCGAATTCTTCGCTTACTTGGCGCCAGGCGCGCACGCTCCTCGCGGCCGTAGCAATCGTGGAACTGACGATCGGCGCGGGGTTCTTCTGGTCAGGCCTGACGTTGGTGCTCCCGTTTTCCGGGCTGGAAATACTCGTGCTGGTGGCAGTATTCTATTACTGCTTCCGGCAGGGCGCGCGCCGCGAGGTGGTCGTCGTCGATGACCTGCACGTGGTTGTGCAGCGCGGGCGCCGGCAACTGGCGCATACGAGGGAGTTTCAGCGCGCCTGGGTGAGGGTGGTGCTCGACCGGCAGCCTGGCTGGTACCCGAGCCGCCTCATGCTGTGCTCGCACGGGCAGGAATTCGTGGTCGGCGAATTCCTGCTTGAGGAAGAAAGGGAGACGCTCGCGCGCCAACTGAATGAGGCGGTCGCGAGGTTCCAAGGAGCACGGGAGGAACCGAAGCCTTGGGGCGAGGAGATCAACGAGCAATGACTAGAAAGCACAAACTCACACGCGCGCCACTGTGTCTGTCCGCCTGGTGCATCCTGTTGCTGCCGGCCCTGGCGTCCGCCGATTGGGCGTTAAACATGCGCGAGGGGGTGACGTCGCTCAGCCGCGAGGCCTACGCCCTGCACATGATTGTCTTGTGGGTCTGCGTCGGGATCGGCATCGTTGTCTTCGGCGCGATGTTCTGGTCGATTGTGCATCATCGCAAGTCCAAAGGGGCGACGGCGGCACACTTCCACGAGAACACCAGTGTCGAGATTGTCTGGACACTCGTCCCTTTCGCCGTCCTCGTCGCCCTCGCCGTCCCCGCGACCAGGGCGCTCATCAATATGGAGAGCACGGGCAACCCTGACCTGACGATCAAGGTCACCGGCTACCAGTGGAAGTGGCGGTACGATTACATCGGCGAGGACTTGAGCTTTTTCAGCACGCTTGCCGCCAGCAGCAATGAGGCCAGGCAGGTCGGCTCCGGCGTCGATCCCAGGACGGTGGAGCACTATCTGCTTGACGTTGACAACCCGCTCGTCGTGCCGGTGGGCAAGAAGGTCCGCTACCTCACCACGGCCAATGACGTCATCCATGCCTGGTGGGTGCCCGATCTCGGCTGGAAGCGCGACGCCATCCCCGGCTTCATCAACGAGTCCTGGGCCACCGTCGACAAGCCAGGCACCTACCGCGGGCAGTGCGCGGAGCTGTGCGGAAAGGACCACGGTTTCATGCCCGTGGTCCTCGTGGCGAAGGAAGAGGCTGAGTACGAGAAGTGGCTGGAGGAAACCAAAGCGGCGCAGGTCGCTGCTGCAGCTACCGCCGACCCGGACCGTGAGTGGGGCAAAGATGAGCTGATGGCAAAGGGCGAGGAGGTCTACAACCGCGTCTGCGCGGCTTGCCATCAGCCCGACGGCAAAGGCGTGCCCGGCACCTTCAAGCCGATCGCCGGCAGCCCCATCGCCACCGGCGACATCGAGGAGCACATCGACATCGTGCTTTACGGCAAGAGCGGTACGGCCATGCTGGGCTTCGCGGATCAACTCAACGACGTCGAGATCGCCGCGGTCATCACCTACGAGCGCAATGCCTTCGGCAACGACACCGGCGATGCGCTCCAGCCCTCGACCATCAAGAACGAGTACCGGTGAGGCAAGGCCTTACCCGCAGAGCATCGAGACAAGGGGATTACGCACATGAGTCAAGGTCACGCAGCCACCCACGACGCGCATCATGACCATCACCCGTCAGGGATCATGCGCTGGATCAAGACGACCAACCACAAGGACATCGGTACGCTTTATCTGTGCTTCTCGCTGCTGATGTTCTTCCTCGGCGGTACCATGGCCATGGTCATCCGCGCCGAGCTGTTCCAGCCCGGTCTGCAGTTCGTCGACCCGCAGTTCTTCAACTCCATGACCACCATGCATGGGCTGGTCATGATCTTCGGCGCGGTCATGCCGGCTTTCGTTGGACTCGCCAACTGGATGATCCCGATGATGATTGGGGCGCCTGACATGGCGCTGCCGCGCCTGAACAACTGGAGCTTCTGGCTGCTGCCGTTCGCTTTCACGCTGCTGCTGAGCACGCTGTTCATGCCGGGCGGGGCGCCCGCGGGTGGCTGGACGATGTACGCGCCGCTGATTCTGCAGACCGGCGATGCGTTTCCGTTCCTCATCTTCGCGGTGCACATCCTGGGCATATCCTCGATCCTGGGGGCGATCAACATCATTGCTACGGTGTTCAACATGCGCGCCCCGGGCATGACGTTCATGAAGCTGCCGCTGTTCGTGTGGACGTGGATCATCACCGCGTTCCTGCTCATCGCCGCAATGCCGGTGCTGGCGGGCGCGGTGACGATGCTGCTCACCGACAAGTTCTTCGGTACCAGTTTCTTCTCGGCGGCCGGCGGCGGCGACCCGGTGATGTTCCAGCATATCTTCTGGTTCTTCGGGCATCCCGAGGTGTACATCATGATCCTGCCGGCCTTCGGCATCGTCTCCGCGATCGTGCCCACATTCGCCCGCAAGCCGCTGTTCGGCTACAGCTCGATGGTTTACGCGACCGCCTCCATCGCCTTCCTGTCGTTTATCGTCTGGGCGCACCACATGTTCACCGTCGGCATGCCGCTCGCTGGTGAACTTTTCTTCATGTACACGACAATACTCATCGCCGTGCCCACTGGCGTGAAGGTGTTCAACTGGGTGGCCACGATGTGGCGGGGCTCGATGACGTTTGAGACGCCGATGTTGTTCGCCCTGAGCTTTATCATCCTGTTCACGATCGGCGGGTTCTCCGGGCTGATGCTGGGGGTGACGCCGGCCGACTTTCAGTATCAGGACACCTACTTCGTGGTGGCGCATTTCCACTACGTGCTGGTCACCGGCGCCATATTCGCCATCATGGCCGCGGCCTACTTCTGGCTGCCGAAGTGGACGGGACACATGTACGATGAGAAGCTCGGCAAGTGGCATTTCTGGCTGTCGACGATCTTCGTCAACGTGCTGTTCTTCCCGCAGCACTTCCTGGGTCTGGCGGGCATGCCCCGGCGCATTCCTGACTACGCTGTGCAGTTTGCGGACTGGAATATGGTCTCCAGCATCGGTGGCTTCTGCTTTGGCCTGAGCCAGCTGCTGTTCCTCTACGTTGTGTTTAAATGTGTGCGCGGCGGTGTCAAGGCGAGGGATCAGGTGTGGGAGGGCGCGCACGGTTTGGAGTGGACGCTGGCCTCGCCGCCGCCGTACCACACCTTCAGCAGCCCGCCGGTGGTGAAGTAAGCCGAGCATGCCCGCCAGACTGCCGGGCACGAACGAGCCTCCGGCGGTGCGCGACCGCCGCAGCATGAAATGGGCGCTGTGGCTCGGGGTGGTGGCGGCGCTGTTCTACTTTGGCTTCATTGCGATGCACTGGCATGGCAGAGGTTAGCGATCAAGGTCAGGGAACACGGCGCACCGTGCGGCGGTTGCTCTTCGCCACCGTGGCGATGTTCGGTTTCGGTTACGCGCTCGTGCCGCTCTACGATGTGTTTTGCACCATCACCGGCGTGAACGGAAAAACCGGGCGTGTGAGCGCGGAGCAGGCCAGCGCGCAGCGCGTCGACACGAACCGCCTGGTGACGGTGCAATTCACCACCGCCACCAACACCGGCCTGCCCTGGGAGTTCAAGCCGGTGGTGAACGAGCTGCAGGTGCACCCCGGCGAGGTCAAGGAAGTGGAGTTCGTCGCGCGCAACCAGTCCAACCGCGCGATGACGGGTCAGGCGGTCCCGAGCGTCGCACCAGGGTCCGCGGCACGGTTTTTCAAGAAGACGGAGTGTTTCTGCTTTACGCGTCAGCATCTGGCCGCGCGGGAGGAGAAAAGGATGCCGGTGCGCTTCGTCGTGGATCCGGCGCTGCCGAAGACGCTTGGCACGTTGACGTTGTCGTACACCTTCTTCAGTGTCCCGGAGACCGCATCGGCAGATTGAATCAGCAAGCACGAGATACATAGAGAACGCACAGAAACGAGGTCAAAAGAGGAATCTATGGCTGGGTCACAAACTGGTGGTAGCGGCTATTATCTGCCCGATCCGAGTCATTGGCCGATCCTGGGCTCGATAGGCCTGTTCACGCTGCTCGGTGGCTTCGCCCTGACGCTCAACGGTCACGGACTCGGCAAGGCATCGATGATCTTCGGCGTCGTGGTGCTGCTCGTCATGCTGTTCGGGTGGTTCGGGACCGTCATCGGAGAGAGCGAGGGCGGCCGGTACAACAGTCAGGTCGACGTCAGCTTCCGCTGGGGCATGGTGTGGTTCATCTTCTCGGAAGTGATGTTCTTCGCTGCCTTCTTCGGTGCGCTCTATTACGCGCGGGAGTTGTCGGTACCATGGCTGGGCGGAGAGGGCGCGAAAGGATCGGCGCACGAATTCCTGTGGCCGGAGTTCATGGCCGCGTGGCCACTGATGAACACCCCGAACCAGTCATTGTTCATGCAGATCAAGGAAGTCATCCCTGCATGGGGCATTCCGGCGATCAACACGCTCCTGCTGCTATCGAGCGGCGTCACGGTCACCATCGCGCATTGGGCGCTGAAGCAAAACAACCGCGCCAAGCTGAACCTGTTCCTGTTCCTCACCATCGCACTGGGCCTCGCCTTCCTGGCGCTGCAGGCCAAGGAGTTTGCGCATGCCTATCAGGAACTGGGCTTGACGCTAAACTCAGGCGTCTATGGCAGCACGTTTTTCATGCTGACCGGCTTTCACGGCTTGCACGTCACCCTGGGCGCCACGATGCTGATAGTTATCCTGATCCGCTGTCTCAGGAACCACTTCCAGCCGCAGCATCACTTCGCGTTCGAGGCGGTGGCTTGGTATTGGCACTTCGTGGACGTGGTATGGCTTGGGCTGTTCACCTTCGTCTACTGGCTGTAGGCAGGGCGGCAGGCCAGCGCTAAGAGGACCCTTAGGAAGGTCTGAATAAGTCCATCCTGGACTTCTCAGAGCACGGCAAGCGCAAAACGCGGTTTTCGCTTGCCATGGCGGCACATCCTTGTGCCGCGGAATCGCCGCCTCATGCAGAGATTCCTCAGTTCGGCGCCCCTTTGTGTTTCCGGTGGCTGCGGTCTACGGTCGGATTCCGTGCGGTGTAATCCAGCCCATGAATGCGGCGATCATCAGCAGGAAGAACAGTGCAACCGAAAGCGCGATGCGGACGGTGAGGGACTTGACCGTGCGCTCGTCCTGCCCGCGGTCCCGCACCAGGTAAAACAGGGCGCTGCCCAGAGAGAGCAATATCGCCGCCAGGACAGCGATCACGATCACCTTGAATGCCATACGTCCGGTCTTCCGCAGCGGCACACGCGACTGCCGCCAGTATAGCGGGTATTGCCTGTTCTGCCGTGTCACCGACCGACGCCGTAAGCCATAAAGACCGACGCCTCGCCTGGATGGGCGGCCTGCTCGTCCTCGCACTGGGAGCCGTGTTCGTGCGGCTCGGATTCTGGCAGCTCGATCGCGCTGCCCAGAAACGCGCCGAGCACGCGCATTATCAATCACAGCGCCAGCTATCCCCCGCCCCGCTCACCGATCTCCTGCAACTGCCAGCCGAGAAGCTGCGGTGGCGCGCCGTCACCGCCAGCGGCAGTTATCTCCCCGCTCAGGACATAGTGCTCGATAACCAGAGCTACCACCGCCAGCCAGGCTACCTGGTGTACACGCCGTTCGCGCTGCGTGACATGCCCGGTATCGCGGTGCTCGTGAGCCGCGGCTGGATCCCGTTGAGCGATCGCCGCGAGGAGGTGGCGATCCAGCCGGTTGTAACCGACGAGAGAACACTCCATGCAGTCGTCGGCAGACCGCCCCCACGAGGCGTTCCGCTGCGGGGCGGCGAGCGGATCGAGCGTCTTGCGGGCCGCGTTCGCCGCGTGCAGGCCATCAACTACGCCGCACTCGCAGCCGAACTGGGGGTCGCGCTTAAGCCCTATGTGCTGCTCCTTGACCCGCAGGCGCCGGATGGCTTCGTTCGCGACTGGGCCACGCCCGGTAACGATGCGATCCGCCATCAGAGCTACGCCGTCCAATGGTTCGCCATGGCCACGGCACTCGCGGTGATCTATGCCGTACTGTGGTTGCGCTCCCGTCGATGAACAACGCTTTGCAACCGTCTGCTCGCAGTCGCCGCCTGACGCTCATCGGCATCATCGCCGCGTTCACGCTCCCTATCCTCATCGCCTGGCTGCTCTCCAGCGGCATGCTTGAATGGCTGCCCAGGGGACGGCTTAACTACGGAACGCTGATTGAGCCACCGGTCGATCTCAGCCGGCAGACGTTCGTGGATGAGGGCAATGCGGTTGTCGCCTTCAAGCATAGACTTGGTGACTGGACACTGGCCACGATCGTAGAGATGCCCTGTGGCAACGACTGTCGAGACACCCTAGATCGCATGCGCCGCGTACATCTGGCTCTGCGCGAAGAGATGGGACAGGTGCATCTCGCCGCGATCGTCGATCGCGGCACGCCCGTCGCGGATCTCAGATCCGTGGGCGCTGATACGAACACACAGGTCTACCGGACCGTCGCCGCCGATCTCATGGAACTGCTGCGCCGTGCACTTGCGGCCGAAGACCCGGCGAGCGGGTACAACAGGCTCATGCTCATCGATTACGCCGGCCGCGCGATGCTGATCTACCCGCCACGCGCCGATATGGGCGGTGTGCATAAGGACCTGAAGCGTCTGCTGCGTGCCTCGAAGACAGCCGGATGATGCTCATGCTATGAAAGGGTACGCCCGGGTGATATTGCTGACGACCGCCTTCGCCTACGGGGTGGTCGTGCTCGGCGCCTACGTGCGCCTTTCCGATGCGGGATTGGGGTGCCCCGACTGGCCAGGCTGCTACGGGCGGCTGCTGGTGCCCTCGGAGGAGTCCACCGCCGCCGCCAATGCCGCCCACCCGGAGCGTCCCTTCGAGCAGCCCAAGGCCTGGAAGGAGATGATCCACCGCTATGCGGCGGGCTCACTCGGTGCGCTCATCGCGCTCATTGCCGCGATCAGTTATCGGCACCGGCATAAACCCGGGCAGCCACTCGCCTTGCCGCTGTTGCTGGTTGGCTTCGTCGTGCTGCAGGGTTTGCTCGGCATGTGGACGGTCACCCTCCTGCTTAAACCACTGATCGTTGTTCTGCATCTGCTGGGGGGCATGACGACACTGCTGCTGCTGTGGTGGCTTACGCTGCGCAGCGGCCCGGCGCGAGTCGATGGCGGCGCCGCCTCTGGAATCGCCGGCTGGGCCATCCTGGCGCTAGTCGTTGTGTACCTGCAAATCGCGCTCGGCGGCTGGACCAGCTCGAACTACGCCGCGCTGGCCTGCGCGGACTTCCCGACCTGCCATGGCCAGTGGTGGCCGGGCATGGATATCAAGGAGGGCTTCACGCTGTGGCGCGGGCTCGGAGTCAACTACGAGTTCGGCGTGCTGGAGACGCCGGCGCGCACCGCGATCCATGTGACGCATCGATTGGGCGCCATCGGGACGGCGGTGGTTGTGGGCTGGCTGGCGCTCAAGTGCGTGACGAAAGGTAATGCTCCCCTGCAGCGGGCCGGCAGCGTTCTCGCGTTTGTCCTTATCGTGCAGCTCTCTTTGGGGGTCGCAAACGTACGGCTCGGGTTACCGCTGCCGCTCGCGGTCGCACACAACGCCGGTGCAGCGCTGCTCCTCCTTGGCGTCGCGACTGTGTTATATTTTGCGCGACGGCCGCAGGCCGGCGCAGTCAAACCTTGAACCCACGCAGGTATCCCGAAGACGTGGCGAACCTTAACGCTGCCATCGCTATCTGTTGGCGCGACTACCTGGAGCTCTGCAAGCCTCGAGTGGTTGCGGTCATCGTGTTCACGGCCGTCGTCGGTATGTTCCTGGCGACGCCCGGGATGGTTCCGCCCGTCACTCTCCTCTGCGCTACAGCGGGCATTGCCCTGGTCGCCGCCTCGGCGGCGGCGATCAACCATGTCGCCGACCATCGCATCGACGCGCTGATGGCCCGCACCAAGTACCGTCCGCTGCCGCAAGGCGAGGTCAGCCGCGCGCAGGCGCTCACCTTCGCCGCTCTCATAGGGGTCACCGGGATGCTGCTGCTGGTGCTGTTCGTGAATTCCCTCACTGCGGCGTTGACCTTGCTGTCACTGGTGGGCTACGCGGTGGTTTACACCCTTTATCTCAAGCGCGCCACGCCGCAGAACATCGTCATCGGCGGCGCCGCCGGTGCCGCGCCGCCGGTCCTCGGCTGGACGGCGGTGACCGGTCAGATCGACCCCCACGCGCTGTTGCTCTTCCTTATCATCTTCGCGTGGACGCCGCCGCACTTCTGGGCGCTCGCGATCTACCGCCGCGCTGACTACGCCAAGGCGGGCATCCCGATGCTGCCGATCACGCACGGAGTCGACTTCACCCGCGCGCAAATCCTGCTCTACACCATCATCCTGTTCGCGGTCAGCATTCTGCCCTATGCGACGTACATGTGTGGACCGCTGTATCTGGTCGGTGCGCTCGTCCTTAACGGCGGTTTCCTGTACTACGCCATTCGCATGCAGTGGGATCACGATGATCGCCTGGCCATGCGCACCTTCTGGTACTCGATCGTCTACCTGGTGGCCCTCTTCTTTATTCTGTTCGTCGACCACTACGCGCCGCTCGTGATCCGAACGCTGAGCTAGGCGCTGCAGGCTGGTATGGCATTACGGTCGTCCCTGGCCGGCAGAGGCTTATGCAGCGTCTCCATCACGTTATCCGCTACAGCGAGACCGCGGAGTTGTACTACAGCCTCTTCCTCTGTGTGTATCTGATGTCGATCTGGCGCCGGATTCGCCAGCCGCGCGGCGCCTGGTAGGCGTCGCCACTCTTTCCGTCCATCCCGCACGCTCACGCCGGGTCACGGTTTGCGGGCACAAGGCGGTCCATACCCTTGAACTGTGGGAGAACATGACCTATAGTCATAACTGACTAAAGGTCACTTATGCGCGTATTCAAACACCGGTCTTCAGCAGGCATCACCGCGAACGGCGGCGGGCGCCGCACGCGCCGCCGTATCGAGACCGGGCAGCGCCTGCTGGAAGCAGCCAAACGCCTGTTTGCCAGGCAGGGCTTCGCCACGACCACGGTGGAGTCGATCACCGAGGCAGCCGATGTGGGCAAAGGCACTTTCTTCAATTACTTCCCCAGCAAGGAACACGTCTTTGTCGCCCTTATCGAGAAGCAGGTGGGCAAGCTCGCGGCGGCGGCGGGCGCGATCGATCCCCAGGCGCCGATCCGGGAGCAAGTGCGCCGTGTGGCGCACCAGGTTGCCGGCGAATGGCAGCACAGCCAGAGGCTGATTCGAACCATCGTTGGCACGCTGCTCTCCAACGAAGCGCTGACCCCGGGGCTGCAGGTGCTGCTCGCGCAGGGCCGTGGCCACATGGTGGTCTTGATCAGGGAGGGACAGCGCCGCGGCGAGCTGCGTCAGGACATCCCGGCTGCTGACCTCATCCGCATGGTGCAGCAACTCATGTTTGGCACCCAGGTCATCTGGTCGTTGTATCCGGCTACTGGGCGCCGAACGCCCGATTTGCTGGCGTGGGTCGATCAGGCGCTGGACGCATTCTGGCGCGGCATCGAAGCAGTGCCGTCGCCAAGGCCCAGATCTGCGGCGAGGCAACGGCAATGAAGCCACGGGCGATCCTGATTCCTATGTTGGCTATCGGAGTGTCCTCGGGGGTCGCCATGCAGTTCATGGCGCCGCGAGAGAGCCACCTGCTTGCTGCCGGGACGATCGAGGCGCGCAATGTTCACGTCGGCTCGAAGCAGGGCGGCCGCGTGATGCAGGTGCTGGTGCAAGAAGGCGATCCCGTGAAGACAGGACAGTTACTCGTCATCTTCGATGACGCGGAATTGCAGGCGCGGGTGATGCAGGCGCAGGGTAAAGTCGAACTCGCGCGGGCACATCTCGACAAGATGCGGAGCGGCTCGCGCTCCGAGGACATTGCGGAGGCCCGTGCGGCGACGGACGATGAGCACGGCTTCCGTCTCGCAGAGTTAGCGGAAAGGCGCGCCGACCTCCAACGCGCCCGCGCTGACCTCGTTAACGCCGAACGCAGCGATCAGCGCGCCAGGGAGCTGCGCGACAAAGGGACGGTGTCCGAGCAATTTCTCGATGACGCCGAGGCCAAGTATAAGGCGGGGCAGGCCGAAGTTCGCCGTGCGACACATGCCGTAAACGCGGCCGAAGGCCGCCTTCAGGCTGCAAAGGCTGCGACCGCGCGCACCGAACAGGGGTTCCGCAAGGAAGATGTCGATGCCGCTCACGCCGAACTGGCACGCAGCGAGGGCGAACTCAAGGAAGCCGAGGCGCGTCTCGCCGAGCATGAAGTCCGATCACCGGCGGAGGCGGTGGTCGAGGTGTTGGATATGCGCCCGGGCGATCTGGTTCCGCCTGGCGGGATCGTCGCCAGGCTTCTCGAAACCGATCAGCTTTTCGTCATGGTCTATGTGCCGGAGACGCGCCTGGGCGAGGTGCGGATCGGACAGAGGGCCGGGCTCAAGGTCGACGCATACACCGATGCGGTGTTTTCGGCACGCGTGGAGCAGATACGCCAGCAGGCGGAGTTCCTGCCCCGCAACGTGCAGACGCGCGAGGAGCGCGTGCATCAAGTCATCGGCGTCAAGCTGCGCATAGAGGATCCGCAGCATCGTCTGCGCGCCGGCGTCAGTGCCGGGGTGACTTTCCTGCAGGAGGTGCAGCCGTGACAGCCATCCGCGCCGAGAACATCACGCGGCGCTTCGGCGATTTCACCGCCGTGGACGCAGTGAGCTTCACCGTCGAGGCTGGCGAGATCTTCGGCTTTCTCGGTCCCAACGGCAGCGGCAAGACCGTCACCATCAAAATGCTCTGCGGGATGTTGCCCTTGAGCGAGGGTGCCGCCTGGGTGGACGGCATCGACGTGCGCAAGGATCCGGACGCCGTGCGCGCGCGCATCGGCTACATGAGCCAGAAATTCAGCCTGTACGACGATCTCACGGTCAGGGAGAACCTGCGTTTCTATGGCAAGGTCTATGGCCTGCGCCGCCCCGTGCTCGAACGCAGGATCGAGGAGATAATTGACCAGAACCGCATTGGCGCCTACGTCAACCGTCTCGCCGGCCGGCTCTCCGGCGGTTGGAAACAGCGTCTCGCCCTCGGTTGTGCGCTGCTGCATGATCCCGGGATCCTGTACCTCGATGAACCCACGGCCGGAATCGACCCGGTCGCGCGACGGCAGCTATGGGACCTGCTCTTCGAACTTTCGGGCCGCGGGACCACGTTCTTTGTCACCACGCACTACATGGACGAGGCCGAGCGCTGCAGCCACCTCGCCTACATCCACTACGGCAAGCTGATCGCTGACGGTACGCCCTCCTCCTTGCGCAGTCTGCCCGATATCACGCCGCCGGGGACGCATCGCCTGGAGATCACGACGGAGGAGGTGACCGCGGCCCTGCGGATCGTTCGGCGGCAACCCGCGGTGCGCAGCGCCACCATCTTCGGCCGCAGCATCCACGCGCTGGTAGACGCGGCATGCTCCCGCGCCGAGATGCAAACGATGCTGCGCAAGGAAGGCGTAGAGCTGGAGCAGATCCGTCCACTCGCCCCCAGCCTTGAAGATGTATTCGTGGAACTGACCTACCGCCGTCAGCAGCAACTCGACGCCGCCGCATGAATCCCTTCAAGGGCCTCGGTGCCATCATCTACAAGGAAGTGCTGCACGCCAGGCGCGACCGCATGGCGATCATGTTCGCCTTCATCATGCCGCTCTTCCAGAGGGTCATCCTTGGCGCAGCCATCGACACCAACGTGCGGCAGGTGGCGACGGCAGTTTTTGATCAGAGCGGCCTCAGCCAGGCGGCCGGGCCTCCGGATCGCGGCACCTCCGAGAGCCGCGCCTTCATT
>JBQTIC010000090.1:0-25107 GCA_052388435.1 Chromatiales bacterium
ACGGAAGCGGGAGCTGAGCGGCGCCCTTGAGCGAGGAGCAAAGCGCAGCTTTGCGAGGCGGTCAAGGGCCACAGCCGCGCAGCGGAGAGCGGAAGCCGACAGTTCGGCCTCGCTCGCGCCAACGCAACGTCACAGCGAAGCCACGGGCACAGCCGAGGTCTGTAGCCCCGGCTCTGATCGGGCGCGGAGAGGCCAACTGGTCGCCTGTCTGCGTGCAGCGCACAGGCAGGCGGCTCCCGCTGCCGTTCAGCCGCGCCGAGGCCGCGCAGCGGCCGAGGGGACCCGAGCGCGCAGCGCGAGGGCGTCGGCTGGAGCGCCTGGTTGGGCGGCATCAATGGCTCCACCATGCCGCCAAGAAACAGGCCGTAGCTACGGCGGAAGAAAGCGCCCGTGCCCAGAACCAAAAGCGCAGGGACAGGACGAAATAGACGAGCCCGACTGCGATGGGTAAAGCGAGCGCGGTGGTTGAAGCCGTGACGTGCTCAAGGTTGAGGCCGAGCCAACCTGCAGCCGAGCGCTCACATCTTCCAACCGGGCAAGACGTAAGGCATTGCGAGCACTCCGACCACGCTGAGGAGGAGAAAGAAAGAACTGATCGCAAGCTGTCCCCGGTTGCGATGGCGAAAGAGGCAGAAAATCGAGTTGCTGAAGAGCACCAGTCCGGCGACCAAGGATAGGATGGCGAGGACAAGAAGGATCACTGCGTCCCCTTTGTAAGCAAGGCTCCACCAGTAGAGCAAAGCGGCCGCCAGCAAGCCACAGCAGACCCAGCGACAAAGGTAGGTGAAACGGCCGACGTTCTGATGCGTTTGCGCAACGTTCACTGCCAGCGCCTCGCGGCCCAACTATATAGTAGAAGCGCCTGACCGGGAACCCTCGGTGTTTGAGGCATTGGACCGATTAGTGGAAGTTGACGTCGACGAGATGGAACGCATGTCCGAACTGCGCCTCACGAGCGCATCGCTGGGCGCAACAATCGCCCAACTTAGCAAGGAAACCGAGCTCATCGCAGAGCTGGCTCCACCAGGTTTCTCTGGCGATGGCATAGCGGTTCCGCCTGGTGGATTGGTAAAGAACTACACAAATACTGCTGGCAGAATCTACGGTGACTTCAGCGAAGCAAAACTGATCCGTACGTCAAAATGTTCGTTAACCCGGATCAATTTACCGGCACAGACTTTGACGAACTCGAATTCCCGTCGCTAATGATCTGGTTCAATGTAATCCTGACATCAACGGGAACGATGTTTGTCCTAATTCCCCGTAACTGCAGGGTTAGTTAGCAGTATCGACATGCTCTAGACCCAAGCCCCGGTCAGGAAACCGTCCGGGGTTTTTTGTTTGTCAAGGTGATACGTGTGACCGTTGACCTTTTGCTCAACCCCCCGGATGTGAGTGCCACGGTTAAGCTTGATAGAGTCCGTTTTCGAAGGAGAGGACGGACATGAAAACAAAGCGATTCACGATTCACCGAGGAGTACATCGTTGGATTTCTGAAGGTGATCGAGGTACGGTCCTGCAGCCCTTGAATGCCGTACGAAATGCGTAGTACCCCTAATGGCATATCCCTAACGCGGTGGCGCATACGCACGCAAAAATGCATAGAGTTAGATGCAGCGGCACGGACTAGCAAATCATCGTGAATGAGGTCTAGAACCTGGCTTGAAGTCTCTCCTCCGTAGCACGATTCGCGAGTACGCGACCGCAAATCTCTCTCCTCCTGACCCTGCCCCGCTTGCGTCGTTACGCGCGCTGAAAGGCGATGTAGCGTGACGGCGCCGGCAGGGCTCTTTATCTTCTCGTGGCAGCGTCGTGGCCCTTCGGCCATGCACAACAATAACGCCCGTCCGTGGAATTACTACTTTGTAGATAAGCCCTTCGTGAAATTGACGCTTCGTCGCCGCCAAACAATGATTCGAAGTCTCGAATGGCGTTCCGCAGCTTGATGATTCGTCAAGCATCAAGTCTCGTGCCGCAATTGTCCAGCAAAGTACGATGGAGGATAAAAAACGGTGGCAAGTCCAAGACAATCCGCCCTGGCCTCGCGTCACAGGGCTCTCGGTTCTCCCCTGGGTGATTGGAACAGTATGGACGTGGCGTGGAGCTACGCCCAGGACCTGAACCTCGAGCATCGCGCCGTAAGGACGGCGGCTGGGCTCTTTGACGTGTCGGGATTGAAGAAGATTCACGTGACAGGCCCCGATGCGCAAACAGTACTAGATCATGTTTGCACGCGGGACCTCAGCAAAATCTATCCCGGTCGCTCGGTATACGCCTTGATCCTCAATGAGGAGGGGCGCATTACCGATGATTGCATCATGTTCCATATCAAACCCAACGATTGGTTGATGGTACATGGCAGTGGCACAGGCTGGGATCAGTTACAGAAGTCGGCTGCTGGAAAGGATGTGGATATCAAGTTCGATGATGACCTGCATGACATTTCACTGCAGGGGCCAAAGGCGCTCGAGTTCCTAGCGCCACACACCCCATGTGACCTGCCAAGCCTGAAGTACTTCCATCAGGTGCCAACCACTCTGTTCGGTCACAATGTCTTGCTGTCGCGCACTGGCTACTCCGGCGAGCGCGGATACGAGATCTTTGCTAAAGCCAGGGACATCGTACCCTTGTGGGATACGATCCTTGAGAAGGGCAAGCCCTTGGGCATACTTCCCGCCTCCTTCAATTGCATAGACATGATACGGGTTGAAGCCGCACTGCTCTTCTATCCCTACGACATGGACGAAAACAACTCGGCGTGGGAACTGGGACTCGGCTTTGCGGTGAGTAAGGATAAGCAGGCGGATTACCGCGGAAAGGCGGCAAGCCTCGCCTTGGTCGGCAAGGACAAGGTGAGGACCTTCGGCGTCATCGCGGACGTAGACCACGCGGTGCAAGGCGGCGCGGGCGTCTACTACGAAGGCCGCGAGGTCGGCAGGGTTACTGCACCATGCTATTCCACGATCACCAACAAGTCCTACGCGATAGTGCAAATCGAACCTGCTCTCGCCAAGCCCGGTGTGCGAGTCCAGATACGCGACCAGAACGGTACCTGCCAGGCAACAACCCACGAAATGCCTTTCCTCGACCCCAAGAAAGAGAAGCGTTCGAAGTAGAAGCGTAACTATCAGCTCTCGCGCCAGGTGCCTGGCAGCCAGCACGTTTCAACCGAGGGGGTGATCAGATCACCGGCCGGACGGCAAGCCGAAAGTCGTAGGTGACTGTAACTACGAATCCTGCCGTGAGGCAACGAGATGGATCACACCGGTGCCCGGCGGTGTGAGTCCCGTGACCGTCGCAGTTCTCATGCGCAACACCATCATCGCCGCGCGCCGGCAGAAGGCTCACTACAAATCCATGTTCGATACGCGCCTAAGCCAGGCGCTGGCCGCCCGTTAGCGAGACACAACGATGCAGAACTCGAGGCGTGAAGATATATTATGAAGTGATGAACACACGGCTTGCGGCGCACGGGGGCGGGGGCCGAGCCAATCAGAGGACGCCATGCCAGACACCAAAGAGAGCATCCGGACGACCTGTCCACGTGACTGTTATGACACCTGCGGGATCATGGTGACCAAGAGCAACGGCGTCATCGACAACGTTCGTGGTGATCCCCATCATCCGGTCAGTCTTGGCAAGTTGTGCAAGAAGTGCTCGATTGGCTATAACCATGAGTGGCGTGATCCACAAGCGCGGCTGACCCGCCCGCTGCGTCGTGTAGGCCCCAAGGGGGAGGGCCGGTTTGAACCTGTGTCATGGGACACCGCGCTCACCGCCATCGGTGAGCGCCTCCAGCAGATCGTCGCGACCAGCGGGTCACGGACCATCCTCAACACCCACTACACGGGAACAATCTCGCTCCTGGCTTTCTTCTTTCCGTTGCGCTTCTTCCATCGCCTCGGCGCCACTGAGGTCACCCCCGACACGATCTGCAACATGGCTGGGCATGTAGCCCTCAACTATCTCTATGGCACCTCCCTGGATGGTTTCGACCCGCGCACCGCTTCTGAGGCCGCTTGTATCGTCGTGTGGGGCGCGAACCCCTCGGCCTCGGCGCCCCACGTCGATGAGCACTGGCTCGCTGAGGCACCCGGCAAGGTCGTGGTGATCGATCCGATCCGCACACCCACCGCGCAGGCCGCTGATCTCCATCTCCAACCCTTCCCTGGCAGCGATGCCGCCCTGGCCTTTGCGCTCTTGCATGTGCTCTGGCGTGATGGCCTCATCGATCACGACTTCATCAGCGCACACACGCTCGGCTGGGAGGAACTCGAGCCCCGACTGGCGGACTGTACCCCAGCTTGGGGTGAGGCGACGACCGGCGTGCCCGCCCGGCTCATTGAGGAAGCTGCCCGGCTCTACGGAAAAGGGCCGTCACTCTTATGGCTGGGGCAGGCCCTCCAACGGCAGCCGATGGGCGGCAATATCATGCGGGCGTGCGCCCTGCTGCCAGCGGTCACTGGCAATCTGGGCAAGCCGGGCGCTGGGATTCTGTACCTCAACTGGAACCTGGCACAGCGCCACATGGACGAGACCTATCTGACTGCACCGCACCTTTGCCCAGACGGCCTACCACGCATCAGCCACATGGATCTCGCGGCCTGTCTTGAGGATCCAGCACGCGCCCAGGCGCTGCTGGCCTGGAACATCAACATCGCCGCCTCGAGCCCGCAGCAGACGCGGCTGCGGAAGGCACTTACACGGAGCGACCTCTTCACCGTGGTGCTCGACCTGTTCCCAACGGATACGACCGATTTTGCCGACTTCGTTCTGCCAGCGGCCAGTTTCCTCGAGTTTGACGATCTTGTCGCAGGCTATTTTCACTTGACGCTTTCGGCCCAAGTCAAGGCGATGGAACCACTGGGTGAGGCGTTGCCCAATCAGGAGATTTTCCGTCGTCTCGCCCAGGCCATGGGCTACACCGAATCGGAGCTATACGAGAGCGACGCCGCGATCCTGACCACACTGTTGCAGAGAGCAAACCTGGGAGAGAATTTCGCTTCCCTTGCCGCGACGGGCACGATCCCGGTTCCCGCGGAACCGGTCATCCGGTTCGCCGATCTCACCTTTTCTACGCCAAGCGGGCGTGTCGAAATCGCCTCCGCACGCGCCGCAGCGGACGGGCACCCGCGCGTGCCGCTGCCACTGGCGGATCCCAGGCCGGCCGCAGGCCGTCTACGCCTGTTGTCTCCAGCGTCGCCCTGGCGCTTGAACGACAGCTTTGGCAACGTCGCGAGGAGCGAGGTGCAGGCCGGCCCGGCGACGATCGCGCTGCATCCTGCTGATGCTGCCGAGCGAGGTCTTGCGGAAGGCTGTGAAGCGCTCGTCGCCAACGAGGTCGGTCACCTCGCCCTCCGCGTAACCCTGGCGCAGACCCTTCCCCGTGGGGTCGCTCTGTCCCACAAAGGCCGCTGGCCTAGACGGGAGGCCGCGCGGGCGAATGTCAACGTATTAAACCCGGGACAGAAGGCAGACATGGGGGAAAGCACCTGTGTGCATAGTATCGAAGTCACGGTCAGACCACTTACCACAGGCTAGAACCTATTTCCGTCAGCGATCGATACCTCTTGTTGACTCTCTGATCGCGGGCTCAGCTTGAAACGAGATAGATGGCCACCAGCGCCAGCGCGATGCCGATCCCCTGTCTGAGCGTCACCACTTCGCCGAGCAAGAGTGCGGCGAGAAGCAACGTGACGATCGGATAGAGCGCCGAGACCGTCGCGACCAGAGCGATGTTGCCGCGCTCCGCGGCGATCAGGTAACTGAAGCCGCCCGCCAGCGCGCAGAATCCAGCGAGGCCGCCGAACAGCATGCCCCTGGCGTCGACATCAAGCTTGTGGTTTCCGGCACTGAGGACGATGACTCCCACGATCAGAGCGCCTGCCACTTCGTAAATGATGGCGCTGTAGACACCCACATATTTCAGGGTGATCTTCGGGAAAAAAGACCACAACCCGTAAAAGAGGGCCGACAGCAGCGCGGGTGCGAGCCAGTTCGCCATGTGTGCCGCCTCAGGATCCGGAGCGCTAGGCTGTTCTCACATGGAAGCAAGCTGAAGTCCGTCATTCCGGCGGAAAGCCGGAATCCAGTTAAAGGAAAACTGTGTCCACTGGATTCCCGCTTGCGAGGCTGTGTGAAAAACATTCCCTCTCCCCGCAAGCGGGGAGAGGGAAGTCATACCTTGGGTATTCACACGGCCTCCCGCGCGGGATGACGACGGGTTTTCGTGGTATTTCGAAGGCTCGTCCGTTTCGCTTTCTAGAAATGGTTTCGTAGTTCCTTGCCGATCTCGAAGATGTCGCCGACGATACCGAACCTGGCAACAGAGAAGATCGAGGCCTCCGCATCTTTGTTGACGGCAATGATGTTGGGCACATGTTTCATGCCAGCCATATGTTGCACTGAACCGGAGATGCCCATGGCAATGTAGACCTTGCAGTTGGTGATGGTCTTGCCCGATTGCCCCACCTGGCGGGATTTCGGCAGCCAACCGTTGTCCGCGACTGGACGCGAGCAGCCAAGAGTGAAATCCAGCGCGTCGGCAAGCTCCTTGAACTGCTCAACGTTGTCTTCGTCACCGACACCGCGACCAATGGAGAGCATGAACTCCGCCTGGCTGATATCGACGTCGCCTGTCTGCTCCGGCTCCATGTAGCTGACATGCTCTGTGCGCGGCTGCACGGGCGGAACCTCGAAACTGCTGACGGCGGCGCCGCCGGGCTCCTCGATGGGCTTATACACATTGCCGCGCAGCGTCAACACTACTGTCTCTTTGCCGGGAAATTCGACCTCCATGTGCAACTTCTCCTTGTAGGCTGCGCGCGTGGCGACGAGCTCCTCGCCATCGTACTTGAGATCGAACACGTCGGTGGCGCAGCCGAAGGCGCCACGCACGGCGACGGCCGGCGCGTAGCCCCAGGTATCCACCGTATGGGCGAAGAAAATCACGCGGGGCCGGCGAGCCTCGGCCAGCGCCACAACCGCGGCTTCGTACATGTCCGGCTGGAAGCCGTCCACCGAAACCGCAACCTTGATAATCTCGTCGACACCGGCAACGTTGACCTGAGCAACGAAGTCGTCGGGGTTTTTGGCAATGACGGCCACCGCGACTGACTGCGGCTTGGCCTGCTTCAGTGTTACGGCTGCCGCTACTGCTTCGAGCGTTGCCGGATTCAGCGCTGCACGACGATGCTCGGCAATTATTAGGATCCCATTCATTTAGGCGGCTCCTTTCAACTCTTTGATGATCTGTGCGAGACGCGCAGCCTGCTCGGGCACCGTTCCTTCAATGAGCTCCGCCTGGCCCTTGGCTGGCTTGAATAACCGTCGCACCCGGAACGACCGGGCGGTCGCGATGTCGCCTTCGCTCAATCCCAAATCAACTGGCGCCAATCTATCTACCGGTTTCTCCTTGGCCTGCTTCACGCCACGCAGTGAGGCGTAACGCGGCTGGTTAATGCCGAGCTGGATGGTAAGCACGGCCGGACATTGCACCGTCATCTTCTCAATGAGACCGCCTTCCAGCTCGCGATGCACCGTCGCCTTCGAGTCGCCGGCCTGGTACTCGAGACGAATCACCACTGCCACGTGCGGCCAATTGAGTTCGGCGGCGACACTGACACCGGTCATGGCAAAGGAGTGATCGGAGGACAGCGTGCCCGTAAAGACCATGTCTGCACCCTCGCGCTTGGCGACGGCGGCAATGATCCTCGCAACCATAGTGGGACAGGCCCCCTCCAACGTATCGTCCCATACGCGGACCGCGCGCTCACCACCTTTCGCGAGGCAACGGCGCAGCACCTCCTCCGCTTCGTCCGGGCCAACCGTCATTGGCACCACTTCAACCCCGCCGCCGGAGGCTTCCATGATCTGCAGGGCGGCTTCATAGGAATAATCGTCCCACTCGTTGGACTCGCGATCGATAAAATCGGGATCGGCGTCCAATCCGTCGTCGCGCAGCGCGAAGTCCTCGTCGAGAACCGCGACCTGCTTTACGGGTACCAGTATCTTCATGACTCTCGCTCTCGATTTGAAATGGGGATTCCTTTCAGCTCTGCCGGTGCGGCTCGAGGCCCCTGGCGCCGGAGCAGCGCGCGCAATGCCGCGAAACGCACCTGCGGCTCGGGATCTTCGGTGAAGGCTTCCAGGTCCTCCTCGGCGAGGGCAGGATGTCCGGTGAGCACAAATCGGTTCAGTGGATACGGATCCTCCAGCAATGTCTGCAGCACCTGCCGCTCGGCCGCCTTGTTCAGTATCACGGCGCGCCGCAGATCACTGTTCTCGCTCGCTGCGATGCGCAGCAGGATCTCTTGCGAGGTGTTGGGGTTCTGCCCGACGGCAGCCGTCACGTCCACATCCTCGTCGCCGTAGAGCCGCTTCAAGGCATCGCGGGGAATATCGGCACGCAGTGCCACGCCCGCCCGGACCCAGGCCACCGGATCCTGCGCCAGGCGTCGCAGCAGATCGGGAGCACATGCGGGGTTCCTGGCGACCGAGCGGCGAACCTCGAACTCGCTGTCCGCCGCCAGTGCGTTTAGAACCAATGGCGGGACGCTGCTATTGCGTGCGATCCAGCGTCGCACCCATGGATCCGGATCCCGCGACAGTCGTTCAGACACCGCGGGCGGCAATGCCTCGCGGCGTGCCTCAGTCCGTCGGACCTGTTGCGATGGATCCTCCGTCAACTCCGCGAGTTCCCCCTCGGGCACGCTCACGCTGCGCACTGCCGCAGCTCGCACCTGCGCTGTCTCATCGCCGAGCAGTCTGAGCAGGGCCTGTGTCGATGCCGCCGGGTTTGCCGCGAGCATGCGCCGCACCGTCGGGTCGGCGCTTCTCTCCGCCTCCTCCATGATCCCGGATGGGCAGTTGGGATGCGCGGCGACCTGCGCGTGCACATAGACGTCGGTGGACTGCCACAACCGTTGGAGCAGCCCGGTATCGGCGTTGGGGTTCGCGGCCATTGCCTTGCGGGCGACGAGCGAGGCGGACGGCAGCAGCTGCCGGAGCAGCGCGACGGGCGTGTGGCTGTTCGCACACAGCGCTTCGCGCACGCCGGCGTGTTCGCGCCAGGGCAGGCTTGCCAGCAGTTCAGGCGTCGCATTCGCGTGCCGCGCCACCGCCTCGAGAATTTCGGGAGTCGCGTCCTCGCGGGCGAGGCGTGCGAGGCTGTCCGGCGAAGTCGCCGGATGGCGCGCCGTCTTCAGGCGAATCGTGCGATCGGAATCC
The DNA here is from genome assembly GCA_052388435.1 of Chromatiales bacterium. Classification (GTDB taxonomy): domain Bacteria; phylum Pseudomonadota; class Gammaproteobacteria; order JAJPIJ01; family JAJPIJ01; genus JBQTIC01. The sequence goes on from JBQTIC010000090.1 coordinate 9,229, forward strand.
GCAGCCAGGTACTGCAGCACCTCCCTCGGAGTGTAGGGCGCCTCCGCGAACTGCCGCTTCAGTCTGTACGACGCCAGAAAGATCTCCGTCAGCCGACGCCGACTCGTGTCTTCGACCGCCGGGTATGCGGCCGCTGCCAGGTGAGGGTCCGCCCGTTGCACGGCCTTCGCGACAATCCTTGCAATCGAACCGATCTGCATCATGGAGGCCAGAGTGCTGCCAACCTCAAGCGGTTGCGGTACTGGCGCCGGCGGCTGCCTTGCCGTTGTCGAAGTCCATGCACTCCGCCACCAGCTCGATGAGCTCCATGACCTTGAACCTGTCCTCGTTGCCGGTCGACTTGCGCGCATCCTCGAACATGTTCATGCACTTCGGGCAGTTCACGACGAATACGTTCAGGCCGTCGATCTGTGCGGCCTCGCGCATGCGATTCTCCGAAGGCTTCTGCTTGTCGGTCGGATCCGGCATCCAGATACGTCCGCCGCCGGCGCCGCAGCAGAAGGAGTTGTCGCGCGAGCGCTTCATCTCGACCAGTTCGGCGCCGAGCATCCGAATCGACTCGCGCGGCGGGTCATAGCCCTTGTTCAGACGTCCCAGGTGACAGGGATCGTGATAAGTGACGCGGTAGTCCAGTTTCTTCTTGAGCCGGATCTGTCCCCCCTCCAGCATGCGGCGAATCATGGCGCTGGCATGTTCGATCGCGTAGCTGCCGCCGAATTCCGGATATTCGTTCTTGATGGTGTTGTACGAATGTGGATCCGTCGTGACAATGCGATTGAACTTGCAGGCATTCAGCGTCTCGATGTTGGCCTCGGCAAGATGCTGGTAGAGTCCCTCTTCGCCGACACGGCGCACGTCGTTGCCCGCTGTCATCTCGCCTTCGTAAAGAATCCCGAAATCCACACCGGCGCGATGCAGGATCTGCGCGAACGCCTGCGAGACTTTCTGGTAACGCGGATCGAACGACGCATAGTCGCCAACAAACCACAACACATCCACCGGCTCCTCGCGTGCATCCTTGATCTTGAAGTCGAGCTTCTTGGTCCACGCGGGGCGCTTGCGCTTGTTCTCGCCCAGTGAGTTGCCCTTGGTCTGAATGTTCTGCAGCACCTTCTGCAGCACGGGATCCATGTTGCTGGCGTCGATGAGCGCGCGCCGCATCTCCACGATTACCGGCACATGTTCGATACCAACGGGACATATGTCGACGCACGCTGCACAAGTGCGACACGCCCAGAGGGTTTCGGGGCGGATTTGATTGACGCCCTCACCGATAACGATCAGCTTGTCCGCAGCGGGCAATGCGCTCGCCTCGAGCGTCTGGTTTGAAAACTCGCGCAGCGTCAGTACCAGGTCGCGGGGCGACAGCGGGAAGCCGGTGGCAGTGGCCGGACACGCTTCGTGGCAGCGGCCACACTTGGTGCATGCGTCAAAGTGGAGCAGCTGCTTCCAGTTGAAGTCCGTGACGCAGGACACTCCCATGGTTTTGGCATCGAGATCCGCCTTTGGCAGGCGTGCGGCGGGTTGTGGATCACGCACCGCTAGAGAGGCCATGGCGGTGAATATGTGTTTGACTTTGGTAAACGGGATCAGCGCAATGAGGATAAGAGCAAGGACCCCATGAAACCACCACAGCCCCATGCGCAGCCCCTCGGCCGCCTGCGGGGTAGATCCTAGGCCCTGCAGGGCGTACGCCGTCAATGCCCCCAACGGTGACCACCAGCGGTAGTCCCATACTGACGCATCTTCTTGCAGCCAGACCAACCGGGCTCCCTCGAGAAGGAATCCCGTGATGGCGATGATGAGCAGCGTCCACAGGAACAGCCAGTCCTCCAGACGGTACCAGCTGCGGTCGTAATCGGGATCCTGCGGCGTGCGGTCGGGACGGTGATAATCGAGTTTCGGCAGTGCCATCCACTTGCGCCGGTGCATCATGTAAAGCATCCCGACGATCAAGCCGACACCGGCGACATCCATCACCAGAGAAAACCACAGATAGAACGACCCATACCAGAATTTGACTCCGGCAAGCGGCGCGAGAATGTCGTACTCGAGCGTGATGGTCGCGGTGCCGATGAAGAGCAATCCGAAACCAAAGAATATGAGCGCATGACTATGGCCTGCGCCGCTGTCGCGTCGCCGTAGAGTGGTGTGGGTCAATAGTGTCGCGATCATGTTGCGAATGCCGGCCGCAAGTTCCCCGGCGCGCAAGGGTTTGCCACGCCGGTACTTGCGCACCTGCACGTAGCACCCGTACAGGAACACACCGATCGCACTGAAGGCGACGATATAGAAAACAACCTCGAGCCAGGCTGGAAAGTCCTGGAACAGGATGCGCGTGACGGCGTGCGCACTCTGGCCGGTTTCGATCGGATCCATCTGCTCTCAGCTGAAACGAAGCGGTAACCAAGCAGGCCCCGGCGGCACGAGGCCCGCCGGGGCTCGAAGGGACGCGCCGCCTAGTTCTTCATTGCGGTTTCGACCTCGTACTCGATCTCGTACTTGCCACCGGGCATGTGCGGAGCGCCCCAGACAGCTACCTCGCGCCGGTAGGGCTTCGGGTGTTGCGGATCCTTTTCTTCGATCTCGCGGGCGATGCGATGCCCGTCGAAGGTCGCGTCGGCAATCAGCTTCGGCGCCCAGGCGTCGCCAATGACGTAGACGCCCTTGATACCCTTGCCGGACCACTCGCCCTTGCGCGCCTTCAGCCCGCGGTACAGCGAGTCGATCGAGTGGCGGCCGGTGACCAGCACCAGCGTGTCGAACTCGATCCAGCGCTGCGAGGTGTTTTCGTCGCGCGGCAGCTTGCCGGGACCGCGGTACTGGCGCTCCCAGCCATCGGCGAGGATGTCGTAGACCTCGACGCGGCCCTGCTCGACGCGCGACGCCCAGGCGCCGCTGACAATCTCGACGTGGTGCTTGTGCAGCCAGCGATGCAGGTTCGGCGACTCCAGCGTGAAGTGCATGTAGCGCGCGAGCTCGACGGCCGTGACGATGGTGACGTCGTGGCCGGCCGAGCGCAGGCGCTGCGCGAGGCTCGGACCCATGAAGTACCAGTCGCAGTTGAGCACGACAACCCGCTTGCCGATCTTCTTCTTGCCTTCGAAGATCTGCTCGGGGGTCACGCACCACGGCTGGTTCGCGTCGACGCCGGGGATCGGCGCGTGCGTCAGCCCGCTGGTGCCGTCGGTGTTCCACATCGAGCCGGTGGCGACGATGATCTTGTCGGCGCCGTAGTTCAGGCAGGCGTCCACGGTCATCGGCTTGGCGCCGAGCGCGATCTGCGACTCCTTGTTGCGCTTGACCAGCTTGTTGAGCTGCGTTTCGCGGTAGTCACGGTGGTAACCCCATTCGCCAAGACCGGGCAGCGTCGCAATGGTGTTCACACAGCCGCCAATCTTCTCGGCGCTGTCGACAAGATGCACGGTGTAGCCGCGCTCCATGAGGACGCGCGCCGCTTCACCACCGGCGGGACCGGCGCCGATCACGAGTATCGAATCGTCCGACCCTTTCTTCGGGAACTTCTCGGGATGCCAGCCGCGACGATATTCCTCGCCGGCGGTGGCATTCTGGGTGCAAATGAACGGAGGACCGCCGATCTCCCAGCGCGAGATGCAGACATTGCAGCCGATGCAGACGCGGATGTCGTCGATGCGCCCTTCCTCGATCTTCTTCGGCAGGAACGGGTCGGAGATGCTCGGCCGCGCCGCGCCGATGATGTCGAGGTGACCGTTGCGGATGACCTCGGCCATCTTCTCGGCGTCGGTGAAGCGGCCCACCCCAAGCACCGCCTTCTTCGAGACGCTCTTGATGTGCTTCTGCCACGGGATCTGATGACCCTGGCGGTAGAAGCGTGATGGGCCGGCGTCCTCGCCCCATTCAGCAATGTCGCCTACGTTCACGTCCCACACATCGACCAGCGGATCGGCCAGCTCGACGAACTTGATGCCGTCGACCTCGACCTCGACGCCGGCATCGCCGTACAGCGTGTCCACTGCGAAGCGGGTGGCGATGGCGCAATCGTTGCCGACCGCCTTACGCACCTTTTCCAGGGTCTCGATCCAGAAGCGCGCGCGGTTTTCCAACGAGCCGCCGTACTTGTCCTTGCGCTTGTTGTAGTAAGGCGAAAGAAACTGCAACGGTAGGTACGAGTGCGCGCCGTAAACATAGACGATATCAAACCCCGCATCACGCGCCCGCAGGCCCGCGTCCACATACATTTGCTGCAAGCGGTTAATGTCATCCTGATCGGCTTCGTGGCAGTAAGTGAGATTCTCGTATTCCGAGTTGTACTGACTCGGGCCGTAGGAGGTGCAGCGCGATTCCATACAAGGGGCGTGTGCGGAGCCATACCACATCTCGACTCCGGCGAGCGAGCCATACTTGTGAATGTAGTCGGTCATTGCGCGCAGGTTGCGGACGTCGCCTTCATCCCACAACCGGGCAGACAAGCGGTGGGTATCGTCAGACTCCGGGTGAATGGAACAGTATTCGGTGTTGATGCCGGCCCAGCCGCCCTCGGCCTTTAGGGAACGGTTCGAGGCCTGGAATCCCGGCCTATCGGAACCCGCGCCGTTGCAGTGCGGGACCTGGTAGAAGCGGTTACGCAACGTTTTGGGACCGATCTTGATGGGTTGGAACAGGATGTCGTACTTGGGATCTCGTGCCATGGACTAAACTCCCCTTCATCTATTATAGATGTTGACTTGGCCGCGGGTACTCGTCCGCGACACCCCTTGCTCCGGAATGAACGCCTGCCTTGCTGCTGCACAGACGCTCTCTACGTGTAAATGCGCATACGCGAAACATTGCCCCCGTTTGCCGAATCTGCGACTGTCTTGCGATGCCAATGCATAGCCCCCGCAGGCAGGCCCAGCCGGGCCGCAATTGCCGCCCCTGTGGTTACAAGGCTGTCAGGCCCTGATAAGTAGAAGTGGGTACCCGGGGTATGGGTCGACAGGACGCTTACGAGATCGAGACGCTGCCGGCCATCCCGAGTGTAATAGAAGCGGCTGCGAACGTGCCGGTATCGCTTGATCATCCAGCGGATGCCCTGCATCTCCTCGGGTCGGCGATATGCGAAATGCAACTCGTGGGCAACTTGGGTAGGCGCAAGCCACCCGAGGTGCGACAGAAACGGCGTGACTCCCAATCCGCCAGCGATAAACACATGTCGCCTGGCCCCTTGGGACAACGGAATACCTCGCCGAGGGTTTGAGATAACGATCTGCATCCCGATCGTCGCGGAATCGTGCAATCGACTCGCTGCGCTATCCCTTCCGTCCAGCGAACGGCGGACAACGAGTTCATGTCCTTCCGCCCATCGAGGACTGCCAGTCAATGAGAATGCAGCCCGGACACAGGTATCGTCGCCGACGCTCTACGCTTCGACAAAGTCACCGGCAGCAAACGTCGGCAAGGTCACGCGCCGCAGCCGGCCCAAGGCCCAAGTCCAAACAGTTTGACGCACTCAGCCAGGCGCACGACGGAGGCGACACGCAAGGGCGTCTCGCCACGAGGGTAGTCAACATATGACTCCATACGGGACGGATCGCCGGATGTTGCAGCACTGTCACGCCTTGAAATCTCGCAGGCCGTTCTTAACTCCGCCGAACGGATACACGGTGAAGCGCCAGTGTCGCCTGCGGCAGCAGGCGTTCGCAATTCTCTACAGTGGTTACCTCCTTGGTATTAGCGGGCCATGCACGGCCCGCCGTTTTCGGCGGCCATAGGCCGGCGAGAGCGCGGCTGCGATCCGGTGGGCATAAGCCCTCGAGTGCGGGAGCAGCCGCAGCGCCCCATTCAACGTCGAACGCAGAGGCGGCCGGGGCGCCTGTTCGCCGGCCGTCCGGTGATAAGGCCTGGATGGACTTACTCAGATCTTCCTCTGCGAGGCCACCCTACTCCGTCTGCCTGCCGCAGTACCAACCGCGGCAGCGGCTGTCTTGCCTGCACGCCTCTCGACTTGCCGCCCGGCGCCAACAAAAAAGGCGGTGGACCGGCCAGTCCACCGCCTGAGACCTCCGGGGAAGGAGGGCTTCGCGGTCAGTCGAAGATGTTGTTCGCGATGATGGCCACCGCGATGCCGGCAGCCAGCGTTACGTAGGGCAGTATCCCGGCCTTGGTCCGCTGGTACTCGGTCTCCGTATGGATGTTGAGGTCATCGAGCATCTGCGCCGGGAAGCGGCCACGGTCGCTCACGTAGTGGCGGAACAGGAACACCGGGACGACGAGCGCAATGAACACCAGCGAGGTCATCAGGGTACCCGGCCCCCACACGTTCGCGCCGGCACCAAGCAGCGCCATGTTGACGAACGACAAGATGACGGCCACTGCCAGCATCCAGTTCGGCGCCTTCCACGGACGCGCGACATGGCCGCTGTCGACGCGGTGTATCCAGCCGGCATTGAGGTTGAGGAAGTTGAAAACGATGTAGCAGCAGTTCGACACGGCCAGCACGAACAGGTAGTCCGACATCATCAGCAGGATCAGATTGAAAGTGAAGTCGGTCCACATCGCCCGGTTCGGCGCGCCCCAGTGGTTGACATGCGAGAGATACTTTGGCAGCCACCCGTCCACCGAGCCCTGGTAGAGCGTGCGCGAGGAGCCGGCCATCGACGTCATAATGGCGAGGATGAGCGCGAGGATGAGCATGATCACCATGAGGTTGAAGATCGCGCCGGTGGCAGCGCCGCCGACCATGGTCGCCATGGCCGAGCCGACCGCGGAGCCGTCAACGATACCTTCACCGAGCATGCCCTCTACACCCAGCGCACCCTGGAAGGTGAACGGCACCAACGTATACACCAGGATGCAGAGAAGCCCGGCGTAGAAGATCGCCTTGAAGGTGTCGGTTTTCGGATCCTTGAACTCGCTGGTGTAGCAAATGGCGGTCTCGAAGGCGTAGGCCGACCAGGCCGCGATGAACAGGCCACCCAGGAACAGCGTCCAGCCGTGCAGGTCCCATGTCCACAGCGACTTGTCGGCGAGGTTGCCTTCGGCGTCGAAGGCGAGTGGCGCAAAGGGCTGGAAGTTCTCCACCTGCACCTGCCCGGTGAACAGCGGCACGATGCCGACGATGAGCAGTGGCGCCAAGACCGCGATGCCCACCACGGTCTGTATGCGCGCGGTGCGCAGGATGCCGTGGTGCTGGGCGGCGAAGACCAGCAGCAGGATCGCGGCGCCAACGATGAAGGTGGAGTTAATTCGGATGTGCAGCCCTTCCTTCAGTCCGTCAAGGTTGAGCAGGGTTATCTCCCAGGTGCGGATCACGGAGTCCGCGGGTACCAGCGCGGTGAGGATATACCCCGCCGCCAGGCCGGAGCCGATGGCGAGCACGGGGGTCCAGGCGAGCCAGTTGCACCACACGGACACCGGCGCGACCAGCTTGCTGTAGCGCACCCATGCGGCTGCGCCATACACCGACGCGCCGCCGGACTTGTTGGGAAACAGGCCGGCTATCTCTGCATAGGTGAACGCCTGCAGGAAACCGAACACGACCGATATCATCCACACGACCCAGGACGGAGATCCGACCGTCGCGGCGATGCCGCCGATCGAGAACAACACGAGCGCCGGCACCCCGCTCGCCACCCAGAAAGCACCGGTCCAGCTGATCTTTCGCTGCAGCCCGGCTGGAACGGGTTCTGCACCTGCACGCAGGGCTTCCGCTGTTACACCCATCGTTTATCTCCCCGAAATTGGTTGCTGCGACCTGCCGGTTTCACGATCGAACCGGCAGAAGCTCTATCGGAACTTCGGCGCGAGACACTGAACCTGCCTGGCGGCAGTGTTCGGCGAGTTCCGACTTATTGATTGAAGACGCTCATCCCCGATGTGTGGCGAGGCTAGCTAGGCCGCTCCACGACAACGGGGCATGCTTCCGGCTTGAAGCGTCCTGTTTCCTTAAAGTCAACTGATCGTGAACCACATTCACCATAGCCAGCGCGAACCGCTCATAGCCATACCCATGAGGAGGTACCAACTCGGGCATCCGAACCAGACTGTGCAGTAGCGCGGGGAGAACTGTGAAGCGACGTTGGACGTGCGCGGTCGAGCGAAGATTGCTCGCTGCCGAAAGTCAGGGATCCTCGTTGTCGGCCATGACTCGGTGAGCTTCCGGTAGGCTGGTATCCGCGCCTACCCACCGTCGTCATGTCGCTGGCGGGGAGTCTGCTTCAACCCTCATCCCGCTTGAATCGTTCAGCGTGACGGGTGGTTCACCGCTACTTCGGATAGCCAGAAGCCTCACCGATCCACCAGGCGCTCCGCGGCGGCATGGTCCACAGCCGCCGTGCAGAGCACCGCCGCCATCAGTCTGCCTTCATCGGTGAACACCGCCGGCCTGTCTATGATCCAGCCTCGCCGCTGCGCCACATCGCCAAACCCGGCAATGGCGATCGCCGCGGCCGCTCCGCGCCGCGCCCGAGCGTCGTCCACGCCGGCGAGATTGGCCGCGATGATCCTTGCGACCGCGTCGTCCTGTTCCTCCAAGGCGGCACGCGCCGCGGCCGCGCGGCGGTATGTCTCTACTACCGCATGATCGCGCTGATCGGCGACCCTGAGCTCCGCCAAGTTGTGTTCCGTAGTGGCATATCCGGCTGCCACTGCACGGGCGAACGTTGCGCGTATTCGGTCATCGTAAACGGCGCGGTGACGCACTTCCAGGCGCAGATGAAACAGCGAGCTGCGCGCCCGCGGCGCCGGTCGCATCCGTGCCACCCATTCTGACGCGGCCGTCCAGGCGTCCAGCGCCTGCTCATACGACCGGGCGGAGCGCGAACGGTCGCCGGCGATACGCAGTCCGACGCCCACGTTGCTGAGACTGGCGGCACGCCGCGGGTCGTCAGCCGGAAAGTCCTGGGCCGCCGCGCAGGCGGCGTTCCAGCACTCCAGCGCCGCCGCGTGCCGACCCGCGGTCACTTTGCGTGCCGCCGTCTCCGTGAGCTGCAGCCACTGCAACTCTTCGTTCGGTTCATCCATTGACGCAGATGATCGCCATTGCGAGCCGTATCCCATTGGAGCGAGCGATGGCGCTACAGGCCGAGGTACGCCTTGCGGACGTGCTCATTGTTCATCAGGCTCCTCGACTCCCCTTCCAGCGCCAGCCTGCCGGTCTCCAGCACGTAGGCATAGTGCGAGATCTCCAGCGCCAGCTCGGCGTTCTGCTCGACCAGAACGACGCCGACGCCGTTCTTGTTGATGGCCACGAGGATGTGCGCAATCTCGCGCACGATGAGCGGTGCCAGGCCGAGCGACGGTTCGTCGAGCAGCAGCAGTCGCGGCCGCGACATCAGCGCGCGGCCGACGGACAGCATCTGCTGCTCGCCACCGCTCATGGATCGGGCCAGCTGACCACTGCGCTCGCGCAAGCGCGGAAAGTGGTTGAACACCTCTTCCAGATCACGCTCGACGCCGGCCTTGTCCTTGCGGGTATAAGCGCCCAGCCGCAGATTCTCGATCACCGTCAGATCGCGGAACACGCGCCGCCCCTCCGGCACATGGGCGATACCGAGCCTGAGGATCCTGTCGGGCGGCAGCCGGTCGATGCGCTGGCCGTCAAACCAGATCTCGCCCTTGCTCGGACGTGCCAGACCCGAGATGGTGCGCAGGGTGGTGCTCTTGCCGGCGCCGTTTGAGCCGATGAGCGTGACCATGCCACCCTGCGGGAGATTCACCGACACGCTCTTCAGCGCTGCCACCTTGCCGAAGTTGACACCGATATCCTTGATCTGCAGCAGCACGTTCAGGTTCCTCCCAGATAGGCCTCGATCACCTTGCTGTCGCTGCGGATCTGCGCAGGCGTGCCCTGCGCAAGGACGCTGCCGAAGTTGAGTACCGTGATGTTCTCGCACAGCCCCATCACCGCCTTCATGTCGTGCTCGACCAGAATGACGGTGACGCCCGAATCCCGCACCTTGCGCGTCAACACCATCATGTGTTGCGTCTCCTCGGGATTCATGCCCGCAAAGGGCTCGTCAAGCAGCAGCAGTCGCGGCTGCGCAGCGAGCGCGATGGCCACTGCCAGGGCACGTTGCGATCCGAGCGGTAACTCGCGGGCGAACTGGTCCCGACGGTCCTGCAGGCCCATGAAGGCGAGTACCTCGTTGCTGCGCTCCTCCACGCGGCGACGCTCCACGCGGTCCAGTCCGAACAGGGCGGCAAAGACATTCGACCGGGCCTGCAGATGACAGCCAGTGAGCACGTTCTCGTACACGGTCATTTCCTGAAAGAGCGTGGTCTCCTGGAACGTCCGCACAATGCCCTTGGTGGCGGTGACGTGCGGTTTGCTGCCGGCGATATCCGCGCCTTCGTAAAGGATCGACCCCTGCGTGGGGGCATGGAAGCCGGCGATGGTCTTGAACATCGTGCTCTTGCCGGCACCGTTCGGACCGATGAGTCCACGGATTTCGCCGGCCGCGACAGAGAAGCTGACGTCGTTCAGGGCCACGAGACCGCCAAACTGCTTGGTGACATTGCGTACTTCGAGCTGGGTCATGGCGTGCCGTCGCTTCAGCTCTGCTTCGGGGCGCTCACGCCGGCGGGGGCGCTGGATGTCGTTTCGGGCTCGGGGGTCGCAGCGGCGCTGCGCCGCCCGGTCATCCACTCCCGCACCCGACCGGGCAGACTCACGAGACCGCCGGGGAGAAACAGCGTCACGGCGATCAGGATGCACCCGTATATGAGCGGCCGCCACTGCTCGGTTTCGCGGAACAACTCGTTCAGCACCGATAGCACGACCACGCCGACGATGGGCCCGGCAAAGCGGCTCACGCCGCCGACGATGACCCAGATGAGCACGTAAACCATGGCCGCGACGTCGAACTGCGAGGGATTGGCAGTGCCGTAGTAATGGCAGAACAGGGCGCCACCCAGGCCCGCGAAGAACGATGCGATGACGAAGGCGAGCGTACGATACCGCCAGGTATTGACGCCCACCGACTCGGCCAGCGGCGCGCGCCAGTGGATCGCATTCATGGTCAACCCGATGCGCGAGTGCTCGAGGCGATAGAGTATCCACAGGCTGATACTCACCACGATGAGCGTCAGATAGTAGTAGGGGATGGCTTCGTAGAAGTGGATCTCGCCCAGGCCCGGCAGCGAGAGTTCCGGCGACGGGATGAGCTTGATGCCCTTGGGTCCGCCGAAAGGCACGGTAAAGTAGGTCCAGCTGAGCCGGATCGCCTCGCCGGCGGCAAATGAGCCGATGAGAAAATAGAACCCGCTCATGCGGAACAGCGGGAAGCTCAGGAGCGCCGCACAGGCGGCGACAACCAGTGCGCCGCAGGGCATGGCGAGCCACACTGAAAATCCGGCCAGCTTGGCGAGCAACGCGCTCGTGTAGGCGCCCATGCCCATCAGCACCACGTGGATGAGCGAGTACTCGCCGGTCAGCGCCATCAGCCGGTAGCTGGACACCACCAGGATCCACACCAGGAGCGAAATCATGAAATCCTGCTGGTGCAGCTTCAGCCCGAACGGCAGGGCAATCATCACTGTCGCGAGCGCGAGCAGGGCCAGAAGGCCAAGGTGGTTTTTCCTCATCGCGCTTACTCGCTGACGCGCGTGCCCATGATGCCGGTGGGCTTGACGATGAGCACGACCAGCATGATGAGCAGGCCGAGCATGGTGGCGACCGTGCCGTTCCAGTACGTCGTCACGAAGGTGTGAAAGAACGCATACAGCACCGCAGCGAGCACCGCGCCGGACAGGCTGCCTATCCCGCCGACGATGGTGACGATGAAGGCGGTGATGATGACGCCGTGGCCCATGTAGGGCTCCACGCGCGCCATCGGCGCGATGAGCGCACCGGCCACGCCCGCCATGCCGGCGCCCAGTCCCATGGCAAGCATCGAGATCCGGTCGATGCTGATCCCCTGCAGCGCCGCCGCATCGCGGTCCTGGGCGACGGCCCGCAGCGCCCACCCTACCCTGGTGCGAGTCAGGAAGTACCAGATGCAGGCAAGCAGCGCGGCGGCGACCAGCAGTGCCGCCAGCCGCTGGTTTGCGATCGTCACCCCTGGAAGCAGCTCCGTGGAGCCTCGGAACGCAGGCTGCACGTTCTTCATCAGGCCGACACCGCCGACGTGCACCGCCAGCACCTGCAGGATGAACAGCATGCCGATGGAGTTGATGAGGCCGCCCAGCGGATTGTCCCGCATCGGCCGGAACAGGGCGCGCTCCATCAGCAGGCCTATGAGCGTGACGACGAGGAAGGCAGCCAGCACGGCAGCGAAGAAGGGCCAACCCTGATCGGCGTAAAGGTACCAGACGATGTAGGCGCCGACCATGTACAGCTCGCCGTGCGCGAAATTGATGACGCCCATGACGCCGAAGATGAGCACCAGTCCGACAGCCATGAGCGCGTAGAACGCGCTTGCCACCAGGGAATTCACGCAAGTCTGGAGTACGAGCTCCAAGTTGCCGCTCCCGCTTCCTTTAGACGACCGGGGTGCGCGGCCCCGGTCGATGTTTACCCGGTTACCTGGCGTTACCGCCGATCAGGCGCGCTGATCCCACATCTGCTTGCGATCGCGCATGTACTTCACCATGAGGTCCTTGTGCTTCGCCCACCACGCCGGGATGTTTCCATACTCTTCGATAACCGCCTTGCCATCGCGGATGACCACCACCGGCCAGTTGCCGACCAGCGCGTTGTCCACACCCCACAGATCCTTGCCCCACCAGTCCGCCTCACCATAGATGTGCGGCCAGGTCGGCTTGCTCTTCATCGCTTCGAGCACCGCCATCGGCTCGATGCTGCCGGCCAGCTGCGCGCCGGCGATCCACTGCAGGACGATGGACGGATATTCCCACGACACCGCAGTCCATGTGCCGGGGTGTGCCTTGTTGTAATCCCCGAAGAACTTGTTCGCCTCCGGGAAGTTGATGAAGGGTTCGTTCAGTTTCGGATCGTCGAAATCCGGGAACTGGAAGATGAAGCCCTCCATGAACTCCTTGCTGGTCTTTTCCACGACCTGCGGATAGTTGTCGCAGGTGCAGGAGATCTGCAGGCCCTTGTAGCCCTGATTGTAGAGCTGCTGGGCGATGAGGTTCACGAAGTCGGCATAGGCGGTGTCGTAGCAGAAGATGTCCGGTTTCTTCGCCATGAGCGACGTGACTATCGGCGCGAAGTCCGTCGTCGCGGGATCAAAGATGTTGATGTCGACGACCTCGATGCCGGCCGCTTCGAAGGCGGCCTCATAGGTCGCCACCGAGGGGATGCCGAGCGAATCATTCTGCGCGCAGATGACCGCTTTCTTCGCCTCGGGATGCGTGCGCGCGAGGTAGTCGACGCCGGTCACGTTGTAGATCGGGTGTACCTCGCAAGGCGCGAGCAGGTAGGGCGTGTCGGGCGACAGATCGCTCGGCAGCAGCGTGGTGGCCAGCATCTTCGACTGGTTGGCGTAGCGCTGCACGCCCGGCCAGGGATCGCCTCCCAGCATCATCACGAACCTCACGTCCTCCTCGCTCACCAGCTTCTTGAAGCCCTGCAGCGCCTTGTCCGGCAGATACTCATCATCGAACGAGGCAAGCTCCAGCGTGTAGGTATCGTCGCCGACCTTCACGCCGCCGGCCTCGTTGATGCCCTTGACCAGGACTTCGCAGCCGTACAGGCCGGGGAGACCCCACGCCGACACTTCGCCGGTGAGGGGAGCAAGAAAACCGATCTTCAGGGTCTTGGTCGCGCCCAGACTGATACGAGGGAGCCCAATCCCGGTTAACACCGCACCACTCGCGGTGGCCTTCAGCAGGTCTCTGCGTGATACGCCCATTGTTGACCCTCCTCTTGAATGCAAAGGTACCGGGACCTTGTGAGCATGCGGACCGCCATCTGGATCCCGCGCAAGTGGCGGCCTGCAACAGCACCCCGGAGTTGAAACGCATCAGCGTTCTTCTGTTGGAGCGGCCTCACTCTCGCTTCCGCCAAAGCAGGCGTCAATCCCCACACGTTGGGTATTACCTAGTGGGTAGCGGCGTCGCGCGCGGGTTCGCCGCCGCTCCCGCACCATCCGGGTCCCTGCAACGTGACCCGATCAATCCGGCAGTGCCCGCAGAGCGACGAGACCTACCGGTCTGCCCGCAAACTCCCGCATGGCGTCGATGAAGCAGTCCCACCAGTACTCGGCGGATGCACTGTCGGCGTACAGGTAGTAGGCGTGCGTGTTACCGATGTCGTTGCGCGCCACGACTGCGCTCAGTCGTGCCACCGAGGTCTGGGCAATTTCGCCGTCGGCGAACTTGTGCGCACGCAGATCCACGCCGCACAGCTTGGCCATGACAGCATCCGCCCTGCTTCCGGTCAGCGCGAACCAGCAGAATCCTTCCTGGCGCGGCACGGGAAACCCGCGTGGCTCGCGCGGCGGATTTTCAAGCGCATCCCATGCCTGCAACAGCCGCTCGGGCAGGGACGCGGATGAAGCGAGATCGGTCACAATCATGATGTCGTTGGCGCCGAGGCGCAGGACCAGGCTGCCGTCGGCCTGCCGCGCCGCACGGTTGACGGCGGGGACGGAAACGTCCAGTGCGCCCAGCCACTCCGCAGCACCTGGTCCCTTGAAGCCGACCCGTCGCAGCGGCGACAGATCGGTCAGGCCCAGTTGACGCGCCGTATCGATCTCGGACGCATCACCCGCGAAGGTATTCGCCACCGCCGCATCATTGGCGTCGACGAAGCGCGCGCCCGCATCGAGCAGCTTGCGGTACACAAAGCTGCGGCGGGCCCGCGCCTCGGGTGTCAGCGCCTCAGTCACGGGTTCCATTCCCCGACGCGCATCTTATCTCCAGTGCAACAACGAAGGATTCGGCACGCAGGCGTCGATACACACTCGGGATCTCTCCCTTCGGTCGAGCATGGGCATAGGCTCAGGCCTCCTGGCGTTTGTTGTCGGGGTCGTAGAATGGCACAGTCACAACTTCGCCATGCACGATCGCGCCGTTTGAAAGCTTGATCTCGAAGAGGGTGCCGGGTGCGGTCTGATCCGGCGCCACGTAGGCAAGGCCGACCGCCTTGCGGAGTGTCGGCGACGATGCCACAGAGGTGACGCGGCCGACGATGTCGTCGCCACGGAGGGTGAGATTGCACTCCTCGGGCAGCGGCGCATCCGCGGGCAGGGTGAAACCCACCAGGCGGCGCGTGAGCGGCCGCGCCGCCTGCACGTCGATGGCGCGCTTGCCGACATAAAAGGGCTTGGCCTGCGCGATCGCCCAGCCCATCTCCGCCTCCTGCGGGAAGGTCAAGCCATCGGTGTCCTGACCGATGATAATGTGGCCCTTCTCGAGCCGCAGCACGCGCTGGGCTTCGACGCCGAAGGCGCGTATGCCGGCCGCGTTGCCGGCGCTCATCAGCGCATCCCACAGCGCCTCGCCCTGGCTCGCGGGCACGTGGATCTCGTAGCCCAGCTCCCCGACGAAGCCCACGCGCATCAGCCGAGCCGGAATCCCGGCGATGTGCCCCTCGCGCACGCCCATGTACGGGAAGGCTGGTGCTGACAGGTCGATGTCATCGCAGATCTTGCGCAGCACCTCGCGCGAGAGCGGGCCGGCGAGATTGACGGCGGCACACGCCGCCGTCACGTTGGCGATGTCCACGGTAAGACGCCACTCGGCATTCCAGCGCATCATGCTGCGATAGACCGCATCAACACCGCCGGTCGTGGCGGTGACATAGAAATGCTGTTCGCCCATGCGACAGGCAACGCCGTCATCGGCGATGGCGCCGGTGCTATCGGTCATGAGCACGTAGCGGGACCGGCCGACCGGCTGCTTGACGTACGCGAACGTGTAAATGCGGTTGAGGAGCTCCGCCGCGTCGGGCCCGCGGATCTCGAGCTTGCCGAGCGTGGAGACGTCGATAAGGCCGAGGTTCTCGCGCACCGC
>JBQTIC010000091.1:0-2166 GCA_052388435.1 Chromatiales bacterium
AAGGCGTGATCGACATATTCGCTGCCGCGGGGCTCGCGAAACCAGACATCTCGATCCTCTCCGACGACTTCCTGGCCGAGGTGCGCGGCATGCCGCAGCGCAACCTCGCCGTGGAGCTGTTGCAGAAACTGCTCAAAGGGGAGCTTGCGACCCGACGGCGGAAGAACGTGGTCCAGGCGCGATCCTTCGCCGAGATGCTGGAGCAGACGATCCGCAAGTACCAGAACCGCGCCATCGAGGCGGCGCAGGTGATCGAGGAGCTGATCCAGCTCGCAAAGGACATGCGCGCCGCGAACGCCCGCGGCGAGGTGCTTGGGCTGTCGGAGGACGAGCTCGCGTTCTACGACGCGCTGGAGACCAACGACAGCGCGGTGAAGGTGCTCGGCGATGACACGCTCCGCGCGATCGCGCGCGAGCTGGTCGAGACGGTGCGCAACAACGTCACGATCGACTGGACCCTGCGCGAGAACGTCCGTGCCCAGCTTCGCGTCCTGGTGAAGCGCATCCTGCGCAAGTACGGCTACCCGCCGGACAAGCAGGAGAAGGCGACGCAGACGGTCCTTGAACAAGCCGAGGTGTTAAGCGCGGAGTGGGCGGCGGCATAGAAGTTTGGCCGCCTGGCAAGCGGGCTATCTGGCCCGGAAAGGAAGGACTCCTATCCGGGTCTCGTTGTCAGAAATCTCCAACCTATTTGCGGGAGGCGGGGCGCTGCATCGGTATTGCTGATCAGCAAGTGATGGGCGGCTTCACCGCGTCCTCCAGCACTCCACTCAAGCTATAATCGCGACCGTATGTCGCTCTCTAGCACCGAGGAAATCATTGAAGAGATCCGCCAGGGCCGGATGGTCGTCATCATGGACGATGAGGACCGCGAGAACGAAGGCGATCTGCTCATAGCTGCGTCGTGCGTGCGGCCGGAGGACATCAATTTCATGGCCCGCCACGGGCGCGGGCTCATCTGCCTCACCCTTACCCGGGAGCGCTGCCAGAAGCTCAATCTGCCGCTCATGGTGCGGGACACCTACTACAACTACGGCACCAATTTCACCGTCTCCATCGAGGCGGCGACCGGCGTGAGCACCGGCATCTCCGCCGCGGACCGGGCGCGCACCGTGCAGGCAGCCGTGGCGCCGAACGCCAAACCTTCCGATCTTGTGCAGCCGGGTCATGTCTTTCCGCTCATGTCGCAGCCGGGCGGCGTGCTGGTTCGTGCCGGACACACCGAGGCGGGCTGCGATCTGGCGCGGCTCGCCGGCTTCGAGCCGGCGGCGGTGATCGTCGAGATCCTTAACGAAGACGGCTCCATGGCCCGCCGGCCGGAGCTTGAGGAGCTGGCCGCGGAGCATGGCCTCAAGGTCGGCACCATCGCCGACCTCATCCGCTTCCGCATCCACAACGAGAAGACCGTCGAGCGCGTCGCCGAGGCGGACGTGCAGACCGAGTTCGGCGAAATGCGGCTCATCACGTTTCGCGACAGCGTCGAGCACGAGCTGCACCTCGCGCTGGTGAAAGGGAGTATCGCGGCGGAGGATCCCGTGCCGGTGCGCGTGCATGTCGAGAACCCGCTCTTTGATCTCACCGGTTGCGCGCGGCCGGAATCGGGCTGGGCCCTGCGCGATGCGATGCTGCGGCTGGGCCGCGAGCCCTGCGGGGTGGTGGTGATCCTGCGCAACCAGTACGACGCCGGCGGACTCCTGCACACCATCGAACGCTGGAATGCGCCCGCTGACGCGCTGCCTGAGCCGCCGGCCCGCAGCGGAAAGGATGAGCTGCGTACCATCGGCCTGGGTGCGCAGATCCTCGCCGACGTTGGCGTGCGCAAGATGCGGGTGATGAGTCGCCACCGCAAGTTGAGCGCGCTGTCTGGTTTCGGGCTCGAGGTCGTGGAGTACATTACGCACTAGGGAGGTGTCATGGCGGAGGTGAGGGTCATCGAGGGGGATCAGTCACCGGCGGGAGATGCGCGGTTTGGGATCATTGCCAGCAAGTTCAACAGCATCATTGTTGACAACCTGGTGTCGGGCTGCGTCCAGTCTTTTCAGAAGCAAGGTGTCGCTGAGCGCCGCATCACGGTGGTAAAGGTGCCCGGCGCGTTCGAGATCCCGTTTGCGGCGCGCCGCATGGCGATGAGCGGCGACTATGATGTGCTCATCGCGCTGGGCGCGG
>JBQTIC010000092.1:0-32004 GCA_052388435.1 Chromatiales bacterium
TCCTGCGGCATAGGGATGTGCCGCCATCTTCGAAGGCTGCAAGCCGTTGAAGATGAAGCAAAGCAAAAACCACGCTTTTTGCTTTGCGTGCTCTGAGAAGTCCAGGATGGGCTTATTCAGAGCTTCCCTAGACCTGATGCGACTAATGCTCCACATGGCGAAGCGACTACGCCGAGGGTACTGAAACAAAAAGGCCGGCCGGACTCCGCAAAGCCCGCCGGCCTTGTTTCATCACTTAACGTTTGCTTACTACTGCCCCTCTTCAGCCGGGGCTGGAGCAGCCTCCTCCATCGACTCCGCAGGCTCGGCTGCGGCGGGTGCTTCCGCGGCAGGAGCTGCCTCCTCGGTAGTCGCCGCCTCTTGCTTCTGGCAGCCACTAAGCGTCAGACCCAGGAGCGCCAAGGCAATCGCTAGATATTTCATGAAAGCTTCCTCCTTCTGTGGGGTTTCTTACTTGGTTCCTCGCACGAACGTGCAGTGCGTTCTCGCGCGATAGGCGCTAGTTTACCCCATCAATCCTGCTGAAATGCAACGCCGAGCGGTCGCCTCCGCGCTTCGGGGCACGGGAGGCAACGCCTCACCGCGACGGCAGCGCCTCATTGTCCGGTAAGCCTGCGCTGCGCCTCGCGGTATTTTTCCGCGGTCCGGGCGATGATCTCAGGGGGCAGGCGCGGTCCGGGCGCCGCCTTGCCCCAGTGCAGTGTCTCCAGATAATCGCGCACAAACTGCTTGTCAAAGCTGGGCGGGCTGACTCCCTCCCGATAGCTATCCGCCGGCCAGAAACGCGAGGAGTCGGGGGTCAGCGCCTCGTCGATCAGCACCAGAGAGCCATCCTCATCGGTCCCGAACTCAAACTTCGTATCGGCAATGATGATGCCGCGTCCCAGCGCGTAGTCCGCCGCCTCCCGATAGAGACGCAAACTGATCTCCCGCACCCGCCGCGCCACAGCGCTGCCCAGCATGCCCTCGGCGCGCGAGAAGTCGATGTTCTGGTCGTGCTCGCCCGAAGGCGCCTTGGTGGCCGGCGTGAAGATGGGTTCCGGCAGTTTCGATGCCATTCGCAGACCGCTCGGCAGAGCAACTCCGCAGACCTTCCCCGCCGCCCGATATTCCTTCCAGCCGGAGCCGATCAGGTAGCCGCGCACCACCGCCTCCACCGGCAATGCCTTGAGCCCGCGAACAACAACCGCCTTGCCCTCCACCTCCGCTCTTTCGGCCGCATCCGGCAGTACCTCAGCAAGCGGCCGGCCGGTAAGGTGGTTGGACACGATGTGAGCCATGCGCGCAAACCAGAAATTCGACACGGCCGTAAGTACCGCGCCCTTGCCGGGTATGGGATCGGGCAGGATCACATCGAAGGCCGAGAGCCTATCGGTGGTGACGATCAGCAACTCCCCGGCACCGATACCGTATACGTCGCGCACCTTGCCGCGATACACCAGCGGCAGGGACTTGATCGTGGATTCGAACAACGCGTTAGGGCTCGAGGTCACGACTGCTGGTATTCCCGCCGTGGATTCTCTCACGGCAACCGCGCGTAGCGCGGCAGGTCGCCCTCAAGACCCATTGCACGACGCATGATCAGGTTCTTCACGGGGACGCAGCGGTCGGTGAGGTTGAGTCCCGTGCCGCGCAACCATTGCAGCGGGCGCCGCTTGCTGCCGAACAGATACTTGAACGCATCCATCACTGACTGCATCAGCAGGTTCTCTCCCTTGCGCCAGCGCTCATAGCGTCTCAGCACGGGGAGCGCTCCAGGATCACCGCCCTTTTCCACCGCCTCCGCGACTACCTCCGCCAGGGTGGCGGCGTCGAGCAGGCCGAGGTTTGCGCCCTGGCCAGCGAGCGGATGGATGGTATGAGCCGCGTCGCCGACAAGTGCAATACGCGGCTGCACGTATCGCAATGCCCTTCCCCGCGACAAGGCGAAGCCGGCGCGCGGACCCGCTGCCATTACACGGCCCAGTTCGTGTTCGAAGGCGCCGCTTACCTCAGCGCAGAACTCCGCCTCATCGGCGGCAAGCAGGCAGTGCGCATGCTCGGCAGTCGTCGACCAGACGATGGAGCAGGTATGCGCATCGTCAAGCGGCAGGAACGCCAGCGGTCCGGTGCCAAGAAAGCGTTGGCGGGCCGTTTCTTCGTGCGGTCGCTCTGTACGCACATTGCATACCACTGCGATCTGTTCGTAGTCGTGGCGCTCATAGGTGATGCCGGCCAGCGTGCGCACCTTCGAATCAGCCCCGTCCGCGCCCACCAGCAGCCGCGTTGCGACGCGGCGTCCGTCGTCTAGCGTGAGCGCCAGCCGCTCGGCGCCCATTGACCATCTTTGCAGGACAGCCGGCCGATACCAGGCCACCTCCCCCTGCCGGTGCAATGCCTCCTCCATTGCCATGCGCAGGGCGCTCTGCTCGACGATGTGGCCGAGATCCGGCTCCGCGATCGCCGCCGCATCGAAGCGGATACGCCCGGGGCTCCCCGCGTCCCACACCAGCATGCGCCGGAAGCAGCCATGTCTTGCCCGCTCAATCTCCGGCCAGGCCCCGCAGGCCTTCAACACTTGTGCCGAAGCCCGGGTGATCGCGAGAACGCGCAGGTCGTAGTCCCCGCCGATCGCGACCGATGTTGGTGGCTGGGCCTCAATGATCGCAACCGCGACGCCGGCGCGAGCGAGCAGCGCCGCCAGTGGAAGTCCGGCGACACCGCCTCCTGCTATCGCGACATCGACTTGCGCCATGGCGGGGGAGCGGCGCTGAATCACAGCGGCAGCCCCTGCACCAGGCGCGGCACCGGGCCCTGCAAGCCGCTCGCGGTGCGGACCAGGGCACGCTTCAGCGCCGGGACTAGATCCACGGCCAGCAGACCGGCATTGCGCAACAATCTAAACAGCATCTGGTCGTTATAGAAAAGTCTCGCCAGACCGTCGGACAGCCGGATCGTGCGGCGATGGTCGGCGTCGCGGAGCGTGGCATACACGTCGGTCACTGGTGGCGCGCCGGCGTCTTCCTTGGCGAGAACCGCGCGGTGCACCAGTTCGGCCAGCACTGCCACGTCACGCAGTGCCAGGTTAAAGCCCTGCGCCGCATTCGGGTGTATTGCGTGCGCGGCATTACCAATGATGACGTAGCGCCATCCGGCGATGCGTTCTGCCCTGATCAGGCGCAGCGGATAGGCACTGCGCCGGCCCAGCTCCGTAAGCTCTCCCAGGCGGCCGAATCGCCGCCGTACGTGCGCGAGGAAGTCACCGGCGGGACACGCCAGCGCTGCCGGAGCCTCCTCGCTCGGTACGACGTAGACGACGCCGCAGCGCCCCGCTGCCTGGGGCAGCAGTGCCACCGCTCCTGCCGGGCTAAAGCGTTCGTAGGCAATGCATGCGTGTGGCCTTTCGGGTGTCAGGCTGGCGACGATGGCCACTTGGCGGTAGTCATGATCGCGCACCGGTACCCCGAGCATGGCACGCGCCTGCGATGGTGCGCCGTCCGCCGCCACCACCAGCTTCGCCGAGAGTTGACGTAGTTGGCTGCCCTGCTGCAGCGTGATGTGCACCGCCTCCGGCAGCAAGTCAATTCGCGTCACCGTGGCCGGGCAGAACATCTCGCAATTGCCGCTTTCATGCAGCGAGCGGGTAAACACGCTATCCAAGGTTTGCGCGGGGACCACATGCGCCAGCGCAGGCAAACCCAGATCTTCCGAGCGCAGGCGGGTGGCGCCAAAGCGACCGCGTTCCGAGACGTGGATACCGAGAACCGGTGTTGCGGAAGCTGCGATCGCTTCCCAAAGACCGATGCCCGTGAGTATGCGATGCGAGGCTGGCGAAAGCGCCAGACCACGATCATCGTCTTCCCCCCGTGGCGCCGTGGCGGCGACCGCCTCGATGAGCGC
The DNA here is from genome assembly GCA_052388435.1 of Chromatiales bacterium. Lineage (GTDB taxonomy): Bacteria > Pseudomonadota > Gammaproteobacteria > JAJPIJ01 > JAJPIJ01 > JBQTIC01. The sequence goes on from JBQTIC010000092.1 coordinate 3,880, forward strand.
AACCCGCGCAGGCGTGCGCTGCAGGGCGCTGGCTAGGCTCAGGCCGGCCAGGCCACCGCCCACAATCACCGCATCGTAGCGCTCCATCGGAGTCCGTCGGACTCCTAAGCCGCGCGGGCTAGCGACATGAGGGACTCAATCTGCTCGACGGTCTTCGGGGCCTCGGCAGTCAGCACTTCTGATCCGTCGCTGGTCACCAGAACGTCGTCCTCGATGCGTATGCCGATGTTCCACCAGCGCTTCGCTAAGCCACGCGTGCCCGCCCGGAAGTAGAGTCCTGGCTCAACCGTGAGTGTCATGCCCGGTTCCAGCACCCGCCACTCGCCGCCGACCTTGTAATCGCCGACGTCATGGACGTCCATACCGAGCCAGTGGCCCGTGCGATGCATGTAGTAGGGCTTGTAGGCTTCCTCCTTGACCAGCACGTTGAGCCGACCCTTGAGTATGCCCAGTTCGATGAGCCCCTTGGTCAGCACGCGCACAGCCGCCTCGTGCGGTTCGTTCCAGTGATTGCCGGGCTTCGCCCTGTCAATGGCCGCCCGCTGCGCGTCGAGCACGATCTCGTAGGCGGCGCGCTGCGCCGGGCTGAAGCGGCCGTTGACCGGAAAGGTCCGCGTCACGTCTGACGCATAGTTGTCATATTCCGCGCCGGCATCGATCAGCAGTAGATCGCCGTCCCGCAACAGCGCGGCGTTGTCGCGGTAATGAAGGATGCAGGCGTTGGCGCCCCCGCCGACGATCGGCGGATAGGCCGTTGCGCGTGCACCGCCGTGTATAAACGCGTGCTGCAACTCCGCCTCGATCTGATACTCGTACATCCCGGGGTGGCACACGCGCATCGCGCGGCGGTGCGCCTCCACGGAGATCTGCGCCGCCCGACGCATGACCGCGAGCTCGGCCTTACTCTTGTAAAGCCGCATGTCGTGCAGCACGTGGCCCAGCGCGACAAACTCCTCGGGGGCGCGCACCCCTGCGCGTCCGCGACCGCGCACCTGACTGACCCAGTTCACCACGCGATGGTCGGACTCGGGGTCCTGGCCCATGGTATAAAACACGCGCACCTTGTTCTCGAGCAGACCAGGCAGGATGTCGTCCATATCCGAGATCGGGAAGGCATCATCGGCGCCGTAGTCCTCGCAGGCTCCTTCCAGACCGGCGCGCAGACCGTCCCAGGTCTCGCGTTCGGGGTCGCGCTCCCGGCAGAAGAGGATGTACTCGCCCTGGGCGCGATGGGGGATGAGCACCGCCATCGCCTGCGGCTCCGGGAAGCCAGTCAGGTAATAAAAGTCGCTGTCGGGACGGTAAGGAAACTCCACATCGCGGTTGCGAACCCGCACCGTTGCGGTTGGAACGATGGCGATCGAGTGGCGGCCCATGATCTCCATGAGCCGTTTGCGGCGCCGCGCGAATTCCTGTCTGACCATAGGCCCGGTTCTCTGCACCCATTGCGTTGCGCTGGAACAGGGAGACGACAAAATGCAAGGCGATCCCAGCAAGCGAATGCGCGAACAGATTAGCATATTTGACCGTTTCTCCCGCCGCTGTTGACCCCCCATGGGGGCCGCTCTATATTGACGTTTAACTCGAGCACTAACTCGACGAACGGGCACTGTCGACAAGCTGGCAGCCGATGGCAGATCAGGACAACGAATCACTGGATCTGGCCGCACTCGAGGCGCGCGTCGACGAGCTGATACGCACCGTGGATAAACTTGCAAGCGAGAATCGAGCCCTGAAATCGCAGCATGTGGCGCTCAGCGCAGAGCGTTCGCTGCTGATCGAGAAGACGGAGATGGCCCGATCGCGGGTGGAATCGATGATTGCCCGACTAAAGGCCATGGAGACGCGCGCATGAACGAGGCACCCAAGCCTATTTCCGTCGCCATACTCGACAAGGAGTACCTGGTGGCATGCGGCGAGAACGAACGTGAATCGCTGTTCCAGGCCGTCGAGTTCCTCAACAAGCGCATGAAACAACTGCGGGACTCCGGCAAGATCATCGGCGCGGAGCGCATCGCCGTGATGGCGGCGCTCAATATTGCGCATGAATATCAGGACTACCGGAACCAGAAAGAGGGATATACTCTGAACATCGGCGCGAGCCTCAAGCGCATACAAAGCAAGATTGCGGGCGCTTTGAGCCGTGGCGAGCAGTTGGAACTGACCGACGTGTCTTCATCGTGAGGTTGGCCTGACCGAAATGAAAACGAATTCTCTGGGGTGTGCGTGAGCCGGCTGGGTATTCTTGAGCCTACCCGTTACACCTAAGCGGAGCTGATCCTGATAGGCGATGTTGTGCAAGTCCGCCTTACGCAGCGGAAAGCCTGATTCGCCTGGTGATGTTCCAATCTTGAACCTGCGGTTCAAGTCGATGGCCGGCAACGGCACCCTGGAGAACCCCCGTTTCCATGGTCCTGTGGGCATCTTATCCCCTCCCCTTTGGGAGAGGTTAGGGTGAGCGGGCTTTGTACTTTAATCGTCCATTGCCCTCTCTGGGCAAGGCTGGGGTGGGGGTAAAAGGGCGTCGCTCTTAGTCCGTCCAAGCCGTCGCCCGCGTTTTTCGCCGACCTCCCAATCACTGTCCTCCCTATGAACTACTGGCTACTGAAATCCGAGCCGACGACCTTCAGCGTCGATAACCTTGCCGCCAGTCCCAATCAGACCACCGCCTGGGATGGCGTGCGCAGTTTCCAGGCCCGCAATATGCTGCGTGATGAAATCAAGCCCGGCGACCTCGCCTTCTTCTATCACTCGAGCTGTGAAGTACCTGGCATAACCGGCATCGTGGAAGTCGTCAGCAAAGGATACGTCGATGCCACTCAGTTCGACCCCAAGGATTATCACTACGACCTCGCGAGCAAACGCGATGACCCACGCTGGTATTGTGTCGACGTGAGACTCAAGCGCAAGCTAAAACGGACGATAACGCTTGAGGAACTGCGCGCCCACAAGCGTCTTTCCGGCCTCAAGCTCCTTCAGCGCGGCAACCGGCTATCCGTCTTGCCCGTCACTCAGGCCGAATGGAAGTTCATCGTGGGCCTTGAGTGAATCGTCGTGACGCCCGCAACCAAGCCCGCATCTGCCTCGCCCTGAGGCATTGACCTTATCCGCCGATCGGCTCGTTCCCTCGAACCTTATGCGTGCAGCGCTGTTGAACTGCACGGACAGCACTACACATTGAAGCGGAAGAATATGACGTCGCCATCCTGAACGAGGTAATCCCTGCCCTCCAGCCGCCATTTGCCCTTCTCCTTCGCGCCCTGCTCCCCGCCGCAATCGATGTAATCCTGGTAGCCGATAACCTCGGCGCGGATGAAACCGTGCTCGAAGTCGGTATGAATCGCCCCCGCCGCCTGCAGGGCGGTAGCACCCGCCGGGATGGTCCAGGCACGGCACTCTTTGGGCCCGGCGGTAAAGAAAGTCTGCAAGCCGAGCAGTTGGTAGCCGGCACGGATGAGGCGATCCAGACCGGGCTTCTCGATACCAAGATCGAGCATGAAGTCCTTCCTGTCCTCGGGACTTAAGGCGGCGAGTTCCGCCTCGATGGCCGCGCATATCGCCACGCACGCGGCCCCCTCAGCCGTCGCGCGCTGCTGAACCTGAGTTAGCCAATCGTTTCCACGGAGCCCCTTCTCGTCCACATTGACCGCGTACAACACGGGCTTGAGTGTGAGCAGGTTGTATTCCCGGAGCCGCAGGTTGTCCTCGATCGAAAGCTGCAGCGTGCGGACGGCCTTGCCCTGGTTGAGATGGCTAACCGCTCGCTTCAGCAATTCTTTCTTCGTGAGAAGTTCTTTGTCGATGCCAGTCTTCGCCTGCTTGTCAAGGCGTTCTACGGCGCGCGATACAGTATCGAGATCGGCCAGGGCGAGTTCCGTGTCGATGGTTTCGATGTCGGCGATTGGGTCCACGTGTCCGGCCACATGCACGACATTGTCACCCTGGAAGCAGCGCACGACATGCGCGATCGCCTGCGTCTCACGTATGTGAGAGAGGAACTGGTTTCCCAGCCCTTCGCCCTGCGAGGCGCCGGCAACAAGTCCGGCGATGTCAACGAACTCCATGTAGGTCTGGACGACCTTCTGCGGCCGCACGATGCCCGCGATCCGATCCAGTCGGGGGTCCGGCATGGGGACGACGCCGACGTTCGGGTCAATGGTGCAGAACGGATAATTCTCCGCGGCGATGCCGGCGCTTGTCAGCGCGTTGAACAGGGAGGACTTGCCGACGTTCGGCAATCCTACAATCCCACACTTGAATCCCATCTGGCTGTGATTATATGTAATCAGGCTTCGGACTCGCCACCCGCATCTGCCTCTCGCTTGCGACGATTGAGGGTATTCATGACTTTGTCGAACTCGCCGGCGACCAGTAGTGGCAGTTGTCCGACCGCCAGTGCGATGCTCTGGTTGATGGCTGTTCGTTCTTCTTCGCTCGGCCGGCTGTGGAGCAGGTAAGGTGTCACCAGCTCGCGCATGCCGGGGTGACCGATCCCGATCCGCATTCGGTAAAAGTCACTTGTCGCCAGCTTGGCAATGATGTCGCTCAGGCCGTTATGGCCGCCGTCGCCGCCGCCCCACTTCAGCCGGACCGTTCCGGGCGGCAGGTCGAGCTCGTCGTGAGCAACAAGGATCTCCTCGGAGGGAATGTGATAGAAGCGCGCGAACTCAGCGACACTGTCGCCGCTCAGATTCATGAAGGTCAGCGGCTTGAGCAGCCAGCACTCGCGCGTGGCCGCCAACCCGCGACACACCTCGCCGTGAAACTTGGCCTCACGTCGGAATCCGACCGCTGCGTGCGCCGCCAGACGGTCGGCAAACCAGAAACCGACGTTGTGGCGCGTGGGTGCGTAATCGGGGCCTGGATTTCCCAGGCCCACGATCAGAGTGATGCCCACGCCTCGTGCGCCGGTTTCAGGCGGGGCGGTTACTTCTTGCCCTCGGCCTTGGGCTTGGGCTCCGCGGCTTTCGCTTCGCTGGCTGCGGCAGGCGCGGCCCCGGGCGCACCTGCTGCCGGCGCGGCGGCCGCAGCCTCGCCAACCGCCACCTCGGCGGTAACCTCCTCCGTCTCCTCGGTGACCACCTTCGGAATATGACAGGAGATGACGCCCTGGCCTGCGTCGCCGGCCGCCTCCACACCGCTCGGCAGCGCGAGATCGGAAACATGCAACGTGTCGCCTACGTTCATCGAGCCAACATCAACCTCGATGTACTCCGGCAGGTGCTTGGGCAGGCAGGTAATCTCCAGTTCGCTCGAAAGATGGCTGAGCACACCACCGCCGGTCTTGACGCCGACGCAGGTACCCTCATTGACGAAATGCAGCGGCACACGCATGTGCAGCTTCTTGGCCTCGTCCACACGCAGTAGATCCACATGCATGATGATCGGCTTGAAGGGATGCCGCTGGAGCGCCTTGAGCACCACCCTCTCCGCCGCACCGTCGAGCTTGAGGGTGAGGATGTGTGAGTAGAACGCCTCGTGCTCCAGGTGCAGCAGCATGTCGTTATTGCTGACCTGAATGGGTAGTGGCGCCTTGCCGGCGCCGTAGAGTATTCCCGGGGCCTTGCCGGCGCGGCGCAGGCGGCGGCTCGCACCCTTGCCCTGGGCGACGCGCTTCTCGGCGTTGACTTCGAACTGTTGCATCACAGCTTCTCCTGAGATCGTCATTGAACACATGGCGCCCGCCCGCCACCAGGCGAATGTCTGCCCTCAACTCGACCCGCGGCAGGGGGCCGACGCGCTCCTGCTAATCCATGAACAGCGAACTGAGCGACTCGCCGCTGCAGATGCGGCGAAGGCTCTCGGCGAGCAGGCCCGCCACCGTGAGCTGCCGGATCCGGTGGCATCGCTCTGCATTCGCCTTGAGCGGGATCGTGTCTGTCACCACCAGTTCGTCGAGCTCAGAATTCTCGATGTTTGCTATCGCCTGACCCGACAGCACCGGGTGCGTGCAGTAGGCGACCACCTTCTTGGCGCCATCGCGTTTCAGTGCGCCAGCGGCATGGCACAGCGTACCGGCCGTATCGACCATGTCATCGACGATGACGCAGGTGCGGTCACGCACGTCGCCGATGATGTTCATAATTTCCGCTTCGTTGGCTTTCGGCCGGCGCTTGTCGATGATGGCAAGGTCCGCATCATCGAGTCTCTTTGCCAGTGCCCGGGCGCGCACCACGCCGCCCACGTCCGGCGACACCACAATTAAATCGTCGTGGTCCTCGTTCTTCCACACATCGCCGAGCAGGATCGGCGAGGCGTAGATGTTATCGAGCGGTATGTCAAAAAACCCCTGTACCTGATCCGCGTGCAAATCCACCGTCAACACCCGATCGGTGCCCGCCGCCTGGATCATGTTGGCCACCAGCCGGGCGGAGATGGGCACACGCGCCGAGCGCGGCCGCCGGTCCTGCCGCGCGTAGCCCATGTAGGGGATGACCGCGGTCACGCGGGCCGCCGAGGCGCGCCGGATCGCATCGATCATCACCAGCAACTCCATGAGATTATCACTAGTCGGCGCACATGTGGGCTGGATGATGTATACATCCCGCCCGCGCACGTTCTCGATAATCTCTACCATCACTTCGCCGTCGCTGAAGCGATCGACAACGGCCTTGCCCAAAGGCAAATGGAGATGATTGGCCACTGCCTCCGCCAACCGGCGGTTAGCATTGCCAGTGAACAAGGTCATCTGCTCCAAAGGCACGCCGCTCGCTCCGAGGACGGGTCAACGCTCACAATTATTTGGCTGGGGCGCCAGGATTCGAACCTGGGAATGCCGGAATCAAAATCCGGTGCCTTACCGCTTGGCTACGCCCCAGTAACCGGTCGGGCTAACTGGCTTGTTGCCCCGCCGCGACACGCGCGGTCGTGGCGGCAGCGTTCCGGGCCCGCTCCACTCGCTCCAGGAGCGGCGAGCGGTTCAATCCGCGCACTACGCAGCCCTTCCACGGTAACGGTATCTGTTCGCAAATACGGCGCGCGTCGGCCTCCGTCGAGAACGGCGCAAAGACACAGGCCCCGGTACCGGTAAGCCTGGCCGCCGCGCGGGCATTGAGCCAATCCAGGGCCGCGCCCACGGCGGGATGGAGCCGGCGCACCACCGGCTCGCAGTCGTTATGCCCCGCCCCAGCAAAGAAATGGCGGATTTTGATGGGTGGCGTATTGCGTGTCAAATCAGGATCTCGGAACACCGACGCGGTGGAGACCAGACAGTCGGGTTGCAATAGCAGGTACCAGCATTCCTCTGGCTCCACGGGTGTCAGGATCTCGCCCAAGCCCTCTGCGAATGCGCCCAGTCCGAAGAGAAAGATGGGCACATCGGCGCCCAATGTCAGGCCCACCTCAGCAAGCGCGGCCGCAGTCAACCCGAGCCCCCAGAGGTGGTCGAGAGCGACCAGAGTTGTGGCGGCGTCTGAACTGCCGCCGCCGAGGCCACCGCCCACCGGCAAGCGCTTATCCACCGCGATCCGAGCACCGAACGGGCTGGCCGTGTATGCCTGCAATGCACGCGCGGCACGCACGACCAGATCCTCTTCCGCTGGCACGCCCGGCAGTTCGGTGCTGCATTCAATGACACCGTCTTCGCGCCGCTCGAAGTCGATGTAATCACAGAGGTCGAGAAACTGAAAGACGGTTTGAAGCTGGTGATAGCCGTCCGGCCGCCGGCCGGTGACGTGCAAGAAAAGGTTGATCTTGGCCGGCGCTGGCCAGCGGAGCGAATTCTCTACTTGTGCAGCTGCCATTCGCCGATGACGACCCGCATGCGCAGCGGGCTGTTTTCCATGTACAGCTTATCGGGCAGTTCAGTGTCGGCGACCTGCCTGTAGCGAAGCACGCTGATACGCCAGCCGTCCTGCTCCAGATCCAACAGCCGCCCGGCATCGTCAACACGCAGCTGACCTGCCACCCCGCCCGGAGCCGGTAGTCCCCGTACCCAGTACTTGAGACCGGCGACGGGGAGACTCCAGCCAAGATTCTCCCGCATCAGCGTCTGCGGGTCCGGGGCGGTCAGTGTCCTGTTTTCCGGCGTGCGCAAGGTCGCGCTGCCTGCATCGCCGCGCAACTCAAAGGTCCCCTGGGCGAGTGGCGCGCTGATGCGCATCGCGTAGCGATCGCGGTTCTGCTCCCACGTGAGCGTCGCACTGCCGCTGTCCCGGGCGGTCTCCACCGCCACCCGTCCCTTTAGTGTCCAGCTCTCGATGGCGGCGAGCTGCACCTGCCGTTGCTCCCAGGCGGAGCCGCCTTGAGGCGTCGGGATCGTTGAGCTGGACGTCGCGCATGCACCGAGGACCAGCGCCAGCGAAATCACCAAGGCGCGCGCCGCAGTGCTGCGCACGCTTGCGCCGGAACGGGATCGACTCATGGACCCAACCGTTCTATGAGCTTGAGCAGCTTTTTGTCGCCCGGCGAGGTTTTGAGCGCACCCTCCCAGACGTCGCGCGCCGCCTGCCTTTCGCCCTTGACCCAAAGCACCTCCGCCAGATGCGCCGCCACTTCCGGATCGTCGCGCAGCGCCCGTGCACGCTTGAGATAGGTAATGGCGTCATCCAGGCGCCCAAGCCGGAAGAGAACCCAGCCCATACTGTCCAGGATGTAGAAATCATCGGGCGCGAGCGCAATGGCGCGCTCGATGAGCTTCAGCGCCTCCTCGTAACGGGTCGTGCGATCGGCAAGCGTGTACCCCAGTGCATTCAGCGCCTGCGAGTTTTCCGGTTCGCGTTCGATGATCTGCCGTAGATCCCGCTCCAAAATGTCCAGCCGACCCATCTTCTCGGCCAGCATGGCGCGCGTATAGAGCAGTTCCGAGTCATATCGTTCGTTCAGTGCGCCGTCATAGACCTCCATGGCCGCTTGATACTGCCCGGCTTCAGCCAGAATCTCCCCTTCCGCGCGGATGAGCCCGTTGCGCTCCTCGTCGGAGGCGGGCTCCATGCCGTGAAGCTGATCCTGCGCCTCCTTGAGCTTGCCATGGCGCGCCAGCATCAGTGCAAGCCGCAACTGTGCCTCGAAGCGCAACTTGCCATCCTTTACTTCGCCATACCACTTGCGGGCATCCGCCTCGTCCTTCTTCGATTCGGCGATCTGGCCGAGGTAGAAACGCGCCTCGTCAGCATGCTCGCCGACTTTCACTAGACGCGCGAAGCGGTTCCTTGCCTTATCGACGCGCTCGAGCTGCAGTTCGAGCAGACCGAGCGCGTACTGGATGTCGGCGCTGTCTGGCTGCACCTTCTCCAGGCGCGCGAATTCCTTGCGGGCTTGCTCGTAGCGCTTCTCATCGGCCAGCAGGCGCGCGTAAGCGAGCCTGAGATCGTGCTGGTCGGGGTGTTTGGCCAGGACCGTCTCCAGCCACTTGAGCGCGGCGGCAGTCTCGCCCTGCTTTTGCAGCACACCGACGTAGGCGATGGCCACGCCGACATTGCCAGGAGTAAAGTCCACCACCTGGTCCATTGCCGCGCGGGCCCTGTCCATCTGCTCAGCGCGAATGGCAAGCAAGGCGTAGGCGAAGAGGGCTTCGGGTTTGCGCCCGTGCTGCTCGATAAGTTTCTCCATCACCGTCACGGCCGCCCTCTTGTCCTGCTCGCGGCTGAGCAGGTTCGCCACCGCCCACATGCGCTGCCCCGCGTCGCCGTCTTCAGCACCAAGCACGTAATTCAGATGCACGAGCGCCTCATCGAGCCGGCCCGCCCGGATCAGGCTGGCCGCGAGCAACTGGCGCGCCTCCAGACTCCTGCCGTCGAGTTGCACCCAGCGCCGCGTCGCCTCCAGCGTCTCGGCGTCCTTCTGCGCGAAGGCGGCCACTCGCGCCGCCCGTTCGGCGAGCTGTGGGCTGGGGATAGCGCGCATGAGCAGCATGTAATTGCTCAGCGCGATGTCAACCTGGCCGCGCTGGCCAGCCAGCTCGGCGACCAATACGGTGTAGAGCACATCCTCAGTCAGGCCCCCTCCAGGGTTGAGGGTCAGGTCGGCGCCGGCAGTCGGCAACGGCCGCTGCCTGGCAGACGCAGCCGTCTCGGGCTTCTTTACTCTGGTATTTGCGTCCTCCCTTGCGGTACTTACGCCGGCGCAGCCGGCTGCGAGCAGTGCGAGGACAATGGCGACCCCCAGCATTCCTCGAACCGTGCCCGAAAGAAGTCCGCCGGAGTGGATCTGCGACATGGGTAGAAGTGACACGGAGACGGATCGGGAGATTCCGTTGTACGTCAGTTTCACTGACTGCGCGCTAGCGTAATGGTTTCAACTATAACTCAGTTGGCCCGGCATGGTAAGCAAGAGCGGTGCCTCGGTGTCGCGGCAAAGGCCCCAGTTTCTTGTACTTTCCGCACGGCTTCCCGCAGAATGCGTGCACTCTGCTGATACGCTTGCCAGTTCCCCGGTGCTCGTGGCAGAAGTCAGTCCGACGTCACGGGAATCGCCATGCCGCTGACTGTCGTAGGAATCAACCACAAGAGCGCGCCCGTCGCCATCCGCGAACGCGTCGCTTTCGGACCCGCGGCCCTACCCCAGGCATTGCGCGACTTGCGTGCCTGCCCCGGTGTGCTGGAGGCCGCGATACTGTCCACCTGTAACCGCACCGAGCTCTATTGCAATCTCGACACTCCGGCCAACGATCGCGCCGTGGCATGGTTGCTCGCCCAGCCCGCGCTGGGCGCGACCGAGCTTAGCCCTTATCTCTACAGACTCCTCGAGCAGGAGGCCGTGCGCCACCTGCTGCGCGTAGCCTGCGGCCTGGACTCGATGGTGGTCGGCGAGCCGCAGATCCTCGGGCAACTGAAGGACGCCTACCACAGCGCCCGGGCCGCCGGAGCGGTCGGCAGGTTGCTCAACAAACTGTTCCAGCACGCCTTCTTTGTTGCAAAAAAGGTGCGCACCGACACCGCCATCGGCTCCAGTCCGGTCTCTGTGGCCTTTGCCGCCGTGCGGCTGGCACAACAGATCCATGGTGACCTTGCCGACAAGACCGCGTTGCTGATCGGTGCCGGCGAGATGATCGAGCTCGCCGCCAACCACCTGCAGGCCAAAGGTTTGCGGCGTCTGCTGGTCGCAAACCGGTCGCTCGAACGCGCACAGGGGATCGCCGCGCGCTTTGCCGCCTGTGCGCTGCCGCTGCACGACATCCCCCTGCACCTTGCCGAGGCCGACGTCGTGATCGCTTCCACCGCCTCACCGGACCCCATACTTAACACCGAGGCGGTAAGCACGGCCATGGGCAGCAGGCATCGACGCCCGATGTTACTTGTTGACATCGCGGTGCCGCGCAACATAGAGACAAGGGTGGGTGAGCTGGAAGACATCTACCTGTATACGATCGACGATCTGCAGGCCGTCATCGCGGAGAACCTGCGCACGCGGCTGAGCGCGGTCTCGCAGGCGCAGGAAATAATCGACACGGAAGCGCAGCAGCTCGTTGACTGGATGCAGCGGGGCGACGCGGTGGCGGTGTTGAGGGCACTGCGCGCGCATGGCGAAGCGGTCCGTGACGAGACATTGGCCAAGGCCACCCGCCGGCTTGAACTGGGGATGGCGCCACAGGAAGTATTGCAGTTTCTCGCCTCTACCCTGACCAACAGGCTCATCCACGCGCCCACCGTGAGGCTCAAGGAGGCGGGCCCTGAAGGCCGCGAAGACTTCATCGCAACCGTCCTCACCCTCTTCGATCTCAAGAACAAAGGCTAGCGCGGTACAATTCCGCCGTTCCGAAAAGGCCCGGAGAAGATTTCCGCTCAGTACGCGCCCATGACGCCCTCACTGTTAGCCAAGCTGCAGTCGCTCGCCGACCGGCACCAGGAGCTCGCCGCCCTGCTTGCGGACCCCATGGTTTTCCATGATCAGAACCGCTACCGCACACTCGCCCAGGAGTACGCGGAAATCAACCCCGTCGTGGAGTGTTACGGCCGCTACCGGCGCAACGAACAGGCCATCGCCTCCTCGCGCGAGATGCTCAAGGACGGCGACCGCGAGATGTACGCGCTCGCCGAGGAGGAGATCAAGCGCGCCTTCAGCCATAACGAAGCTCTGGCAGTGGAGATGCAATGCCTGTTGCTGCCCAGGGACCCTGCCGACAACAGTAATCTCTTTATCGAGGTGCGCGCCGGCACTGGCGGGGATGAGGCTGCGCTGTTCGCCGCCGATCTGTTCCGCATGTATTCACGCTACGCGGAATCGCGCGGCTGGCAGGTAGAGATCATCAGCAGCAGCGCGAGCGAGCTTGGCGGTTACAGGGAGATCATCGCGCGCATCATCGGTCACGGCGCCTATTCGCGGCTGAAGTTTGAGTCCGGTGCGCACCGGGTGCAGCGCGTGCCGGCGACCGAGGCACAAGGACGCATTCATACCTCTGCCTGCACCGTCGCCGTGCTGCCGGAGCAGGATGAAGTGAATGATATCGCGATCAACCCCGCCGACCTCAAGGTGGATACCTATCGCGCCTCCGGCGCCGGCGGCCAGCACGTCAACAAAACCGACTCGGCTATCCGCATCACGCATCTGCCAACCGGTGTCGTGGTCGAGTGTCAGGACGAGCGCTCGCAGCACAAGAATCGCGCCAAGGCGATGAGCCTGCTGAGGGCGCGTCTGCTCGCCGCGGAGCGAGACCGTCAGCAGGCGCAGCAGGCGGAGACGCGCCGCAACCTGGTCGGCAGCGGCGACCGCTCGGAGCGCATCCGCACCTATAATTTCCCGCAGGGACGGGTCACTGACCACCGCATCAATCTCACGGTTTACCAGTTGGACGAAGTCCTGGAGGGCAACCTGGACATGATCATCGAACCCCTGATCACCGAGCATCAGGCTGACCAGATGGCCGGGCTGGGAGCGTAACAGTGTCTGCCGTCCTTGCGGATCTGCCGGATACCGAGACCACGGTCGTCGCTCTGCTTGCCATGGGCGGGAGGCGGCTGACTGGTTTGGAGACCGGGCGCCTCGATGCAGAACTGCTGCTGGGACACGTGCTGGATTGCACGCGGTCGGCACTGTTCAGTCGCAGCACGGAAGTGGTCTCCCGCCCGCGCGTCGCTGCCTTCACCAAGTTGCTGGGGAAACGGGCGGGCGGAATGCCGGTCGCCTACCTGCTTGGTCGCCGCGAGTTCTGGTCGCTTGAGTTGCGGGTCACGCCCGACACACTGATCCCACGGCCGGAGACCGAACTCCTGGTCGAGCTGGCGCTTGCCGCGGGACGGGCCGAGGACGACCTGCGGGTGGTCGATCTGGGTACCGGCGGCGGGGCCATCGCCCTGGCGATCGCCAGCGAACGGCCGCGCTGGACACTGTTTGCGACGGACGTAAGCTCTGAGGCCCTGGCGGTAGCGCTAGACAATGCCGGACGCCTGGGCTTGGCCAATGTCACCTTCGGGCAGGGGGACTGGTGCACGCCGCTCGCCGGCGAATGCTACGACGCAGTGGTATCCAACCCACCCTACATCGCGGCCGGCGATCCGCATCTGGGCAAATGTGACGTGCGTTTTGAACCCACGCAGGCGCTCGTCGGGGGTGCCTGCGGGCTGCAGGCGCTGCGGGAAATTATCCATGGCGCAGGGGCGCATTTGCGGCCGCGAGGATGGTTGATGCTTGAACACGGCGCGACACAGGCCGAGGCGGTGCGGGAGATGATGCGTGCGCAACGCTATGGGGTAATCGCGACGCATCGTGACCTTGCCGGCTTGGAACGCGTCACTGTCGGCCGCAGGGGCACGCACCCATGATCGGACAGTGGCTGAAGCGGCGCACGTTGAAGGTGCGTGCGCCCTCGCCGGCCGATGCAGTTGCCGCGCGCTTGCAGGCGCTGCCTGGTATCGAGCTGGCACAATGGGCCAAGGCCGGGCATCTGGTCCTACACTATGACGTACGCACGGTGACGCTCGAAGTGATCCTGGAGCGGGCGCGTTCTCTGGGGATAGCGATACCTGTTCAAGGACTGTCTGCCTGGTGGCATCGTTTCCTTGTCTACTGCGACGAGAACCACCGCCGGACCGGTGAGGCGGATGCTGGCTGGGAGGCGGCAGTCCGCGCGCTCTACGTGAGCTGTAGTCGGCAACAACGCCATGGTCGCCGCGACGAGCGGCCGCAGCACTGGCGCAAATATTTGGAGAGAGATGCCGATGACTGAAACCGCAATCTCGATGACGCCACTGCAGCTCGTCCGCTACAGCCGGCACATCATGCTTAAGGAGTTCGGTGTAGTGGGTCAGGAGAGGCTGCTGAAGTCGCGGGCGCTCATCATTGGCCTCGGCGGTCTGGGCTCACCGGCGTCGATGTATCTTGCCGCCGCCGGCGTCGGACACCTGGTGCTGGTAGACTTCGACCGCGTGGAACTCTCGAATCTCCAGCGCCAGATCGTACATGCGACGCCCGACGTGAAACGGGCGAAGGTGGAGTCCGCGCGCGACCGCCTGTCGGCGCTCAATACCGATACCCGCATCACGACTATGGAGAAGGCTTTGGAGACAGAAGAGCTGGTGGAGCAAGCCGCGGCGGCCGACGTAATTCTCGACTGCAGTGATAACTTCGCCACCCGCTTCGCGGTGAACAACGCCTGCGTGGGTGCTGCTAAACCGCTGGTTTCCGCCGCGGCCATCCGTTTCGACGCACAGGTGACGGTCTTTATGAATCGTCTTGATGGCGCGTGCTATCGCTGCCTTTACGACGACAGCGTGGCCGGGCAGGAAACGTGCGCGCAGAACGGCGTGGCGGCGCCAATGCTCGGCATCATCGGGTCGCTCCAGGCCCTGGAGGCTATGAAGATCCTCGCGGGGATCGAACCAGGCCTCGATGACCGCGTGCTGATCCTGGACGGCCTGCGCATGGAGTGGAACAGTATCCGCATACGCCGCGACCCTGATTGCCCCGTGTGCGGCGACAGGGAGGCGCAAGCGGAGAACCGCGTTCAGTCAACCGCGTCCAAGTGACGCTTATTACGCATTCTTTGTCCCGTAGCACGTCAAGCATTGGTCTTGCTCGTTCGATACATGAGGCCAGAGAGGGCAACTGGGCGAGGCTGTCGTTAACGCAACCTCGGGTTATCAGCGTCGCTTCCGGCTCTGACGCCACCACATCCACAGGCCGGTAACCGCAAGTGCAAGAAACAGGACCGCGGCACCGTCCATCACGTAAGTTCCATACCGACCGAAAGTGCGTCCGCTGTGCAGGTCGAGCAGGACACGTTCAAACGTCAGCCCCTTGCCACGGTAAGCGTCAACGAGGCGCGCCCGCAGATCGTTATCAGGGACTTGAGGCTTCGACCAGGACACGGCTGCCTGTTCGCTCTGGCGCCACTGCAGCGCATCGATGTCGACCTCATATTCGCCATGCACGGCCTTAATGACAAGACGACCGTCTGATCCCGAACCGATCGTCTGCATGCCGGCAGGCACCCCTTCCGCATTTCCTAGACGCTCCTGCAGTTCACCGTTGTCGTCGAGCAGCAGCAAGGCATCATCCACCCCTACGGCAATCAGCTCATCGAGCTCCACCGCACCGACAAGTCTTTCCGCCCGCTCCGACAGCAGCACGCCATCCATGAACAGCCGATTTCCCACAAGGCTTAGCCAATGGCGCCCTGCCCTGAAACTCATCGCTTCGCCCGGCGCGTGTATGTCGTACAGGTCCAGTAACCAGCCGGCGCGGATGTAGCGTGTATCGAACTCGTAAGCGTCGGTGTGATTGAGCAGAAGACCGGTCACCGCCAGCAGCGCCACAAATAACGCTGCGATCAGGCCGATCCTGCGATGCCAGCGGTGGAAGGTGACGCTTACGCGCCGCAGCGTGCTGCTACTGACCGGATGCCGTCTGGACATGCTTGTCGAGAAGCAGGGCGAGGCGGGCGAGTTTTCTCAGAGCGTTCACCGAGAGCGTCGCACCGGAGATTCCATCGATCGAGCGGTCGAGCTTGCCACCTTCGGACAATTGCGCGCCGTTGAATTGATCCGTAAAAAAGGGGTACCGCACTTCCCAGCCACGTGACTCGCGGAAGATGAGCACCTTGACCCGCTCAATCCTGCCTCCGCTGACAACGATGCCGGTGGTGATTGGTTCTTCCTTGCCGATCTCCTCCAGGATCCACGCGGTGCGGCCGTCTTTCTGCCAGTAGCGCAGGCGCGTGACACCCAGATCCCTGCCAAGGATGTCCCGGATCTCATCGGCAAGCGGCTCGCTGATCGTGAGACGCTGAGGCGCCGGTGGCTGCGCGGCGAAGGCCTCCGCAATGAAGGCATCCGGCTCCTGGTATACGCCGCCGCGAGCCAGGGCATCGTCCCAGCCGATAGCGACTAGCAACACGCAGACCACGAAGCGGTTCATGCGAAGCGGTGATCTTATATGAAAGGGCAAGGGACGCATCGGCGCCCCTTGGAGCCGGACCCGGTGAGAACATCCGTCAATAGAACTGATAACCCAGCCCCAGGTTGAAGCCGTCGTTGTCGGAGCCTTCCTCCTCGTTCTGGTAATCAAACTTGAACGCCACGCTTTCGTGCGGCCACCAATTGAGGCCCACGTCCCAGCGCCGGATCCCAGTGTCGGCAGTATTGGCATCACCAGCGTTGTTATCCGTCTGACTGTACCGGCCAAAGATACCGGCGTCGCCAGGCAGAAACCCGGGCACATCAAACTTGAAGGAGGGCTCCACGTACCACCCGACCTGCTCGTCGCGGCCGGGCGAAGGTCCGTCTGCGGGACCGCCAGTCGCCGGGCCTTCATCGAGATCCCAGAGATCCCACCTGGCGTAAAGCGCCCGCAACCCGAACGACCCTTTCGACAGCACGACATGACCGCTAAAGAGCGAGGCGCCTATCTCTTCGGTGAACGTGTCGCTGGTCACGTCTGACTGGTATTGGCCGGTGAAGCCCAGCTCCAGGCCCGGGAAGCCCGCATATTTGAGCTGACCAGTGAACGCAGGTTCGTCCGCTGGTGCCTCGGCGACCTTCTGACGGCCCTGCCGGATGCGAAAGGCGTTGCTCCCGCTTGTCGCCACCTGGAGCCCCGAATGCAGCAACAGGTTGTAGCTAAGGCCTGGAATGATGCCGGGTACGATCTCGCCATGAGCGCCGATGCCGGCCTCCCACCAGGTGGTCGGGATGATGTTGGTCTCGACAAGGTTGCGCTCCACGCCATAGAACGTATTCGGCTCATGCGTCTCGTTCAGGATGCCAACGGGTATGAGCTGGAGACCGGCCCGCACGCTGTGGCTCTCGTGCACATCAAGCTCCAGATAGGCCTGCTCCAGTTCCACTTCGCCAGGTTTGTTGTTCTGGCTGGAGGCAAAACCGTCACCATCGTCGTCGCCGACCAGGGCGTGTTCGATCTCCAGCTCCGAGTAGAAGCGCAACCAGTCGTTGAACTCATGCCCGAGATAGATGACGAACCGGTGGAAATCGACCTCGTCTTTCTCTGTGCCGGCATCCTCGTTCTCCCAGTTGTTGTAATGCAGCTCGCCATAGCCCCCCAGCCGCGTGCGTTCTGCCCAGGTCCTTGTTGGCTTGTGCTGCTCGCCGGTCTCTTCCGCCTTGGCCGTGGCTTCCTCCGCTTTCTCCTCGGCCGCCTGGGCCCGCTGGCCGGCGCGCTCTGCCTTCTGCTCGGTCGCTGTCACCTTCCCTTCGGTCGCCTCCACCTTGGCCTTCAGCTCCTCGATGGTCTTCTGCTGCTGCTGGATGATCTCCCACATCTGTTCTGCAGACGGCGTTGTCGCTTCCGCTGCAACAGCGGCTAGCGCAATTGGGACCGCAAGAAGTCGTGAAAGTGAGCGAGTGCTGAGATTTGTCTTGATGTTTCTCATCCCTTTCCCCTTGTTGTGATTAATGTTTGGCTAGCTACTCATAAAGCAGCAGCTCCGTAGAGCTGTGAATAGAGATGATAATACGACGCGTTCTTATTATGCTAGTTATTTACAGATTGTACGCAGCACTTGGTGCGGAATCTATTCTTGCTGGCCTATCTGGAAGACAGGCCGTATCACGTCAGGCGATTCAGGGGGGCTACCCGCAGGGGAGCGGGAGCTGGGGCGGGGGCGGAAAAGTTGATTTGGAAGCGAACGGAGCTAAGGACGGAGGGGCCGCTCAACGCACATGGCCAGCGCCTATGCCGCGCACACCTCGGATGGCAGGTGCTCCTCAAGACACTGTTCGACACCATCGGCACAGGCGCCACAACACGTGGCGACCTTCAGCTTTTCCTGCAGATCCTCAACACGTCGGGCACCCTGCCTGACAGCGTTGCTGATGTCTCTTTCAGTGACCGCATGGCACAGGCACACGTACATCGGCGGCGACCTCTACTCGTCAATCCTCGCGGTAATACTAATCTAAATGAGAAACATTTGCAATCTTGCCGCCAACACTGGAATCTATTTCCTTCCTTAATATGATATGGCAATCCTGACGCGCTATATCATTGATTGTAGGTAGTTTTGCAGGCCGACACGCCCAATGAGGTCGATCTGGATCTCCAACCAGTCGATGTGATCCTCCTCGCCCTCAAGGATGGCCTCGAACAGTTCACGCGAGATGTAATCGCCGCTTTGCTCGCACGCCACGATGGCCTCTCGCAGCAGCGGCACGCTATCCATCTCCAGCGCCAGATCGGCTTTCAGCATCTCCTCTGGGCTCTCGCCAACCCGCAACCTGCCCAGATCCTGCAGGTTCGGCAGCCCCTCGAGAAAAAGGATGCGCTCAATAAGTCTGTCGGCATGCTTCATCTCGTCGACGGATTCTTTGTATTCGTGCTCATCGAGCTTCTTGAGCCCGAAGTTCCTGTACATGCGCGCATGCAGAAAGTACTGATTGATGGCGGTCAACTCGTTCTTCAGCACATTGTTGAGATAACCCACAATTTTCTTGTCGCCTTGCATCTCATTGGCCCTCTTGATCTTCGCTGAAGGAGAAAAGGGAACGACGCCTATCGCCAACTATAGCAGCGAAGGGTGCGTGGCGTCGCATCGCCGGCTTCGCGCGACGACGCAAACAGGTACGAAATACGTTGAACTGAGTGCGGCGACCTCCGTGCTGCTTGGGATCATCGCCGGGGTAATTGATCAGGGTATCGACATTCGCACCAGTCTTATTTCTCTTAAACACTTCCGGCAATCAGTGATGTCCTGCTCCGCAAGGGGCCAGAAGCCCGCGAAGATCCTCGCGACGCGCACCAGGGGCACGCCCTGCAAACCGATGTGCGCAGACCGCAGGTACTGGCACGGTTCGGCGGGCTCGCCCGCCGCATTCCTGGCACATGGTGTGGAACGATGTAGATACTGGGCGTCGAACCCCCGCCGACCAAGTCAGTCGCAGCCCGCCCGCTTTAGGCACCTGCGCGTGCATGTTACAGTGCGGCCGGGTACGGCCAGAGTCGCGGCTGCCCACGTACACCGCCCACCGTTCACTTTCTCATTGGGACGCGCATGAACGACGATCCGTTGCTGGAAGATGCCCTGCTGCCCAGTTTCAGCCGCATCGACATCGCCCATATCGAACCAACGCTCGACCGCCTGCTGTCCGGGATCGTCGCGAACACTGACGACCTTCTGCGCGGGAACGCCGAACCAAGCTGGCAGAAGACACTGGAACCGATCGAGGATCTCGATGATCGGCTCAATCGCATGTGGTCGCCGGTGAGCCACCTGCACAATGTCGCCGACAACGACGCGCTGCGAGCGGTTTACAGCGCCTGCCTGCCCAAGCTGACCCGCTATTTCGCCGAGAAGTATCAGAACGAGGCGCTTTATCGCGCGTTCCGTCACGTGCGCGACGGCGCGAAGTACACGCAGCTCGGGGCAGCGCAGCGAATGATCATCGACAACGCTCTGCGCGACTTCCGCCTCGCCGGCATCGAACTGGACAGCAGCGGGCGCGAGCGCGTGCGGCAGATCAGGCAGGAGCTCTCCAGGCTGCAGACCAGCTTCGAGGAGAACGTGCTTGACGCCACGCAGGCATGGACGAAGCTCGTCGCCCACGCCGAGGTACTGCAGGGACTGCCCGAATCCGCACTCGCCCTCGCCAGGCAGGCCGCCGAGCGCAGGGGGAAGACCGGCTGGATGCTGACACTCGAGTTTCCATCCTACCGACCGGTGATGGCCTACTGCGCCAATCGCCCGCTGCGCGAGGAGATGTACACCGCCTACGTGACACGGGCCTCCGACCAAGGACCGCACGCCGGCCAATGGGACAACAGCCCCATCATGGATGAAATCCTGCGGCTGCGGGCGGAGCTTGCCCGCCTGCTCGGATTTGACAACTTTGCTAACTACTCGCTCGCCACCAAGATGGCGAAATCGTCGCGGCAGGTGCTCGATTTCCTCAATGACCTGGTCCGCCGCGCCAGACCGTGCGCTCAACGCGAGCTCGAAGAGCTGCGCGCGTTTGCAGCAGACCGCCACGGGGTCAGGACGCTGCAGGCCTGGGACATACGCTACTACAGCGAGAAGCTGCGGGAAGAAAAATATGCCGTTTCTCAGGAGATGTTGCGTCCGTACTTCCCGGTACCGCGCGTACTGGACGGCCTGTTTGCCGTAGTCCGGCGCTTGTACGGCATCCGAATCGCGCCGCGCGGCAACGTGGACGTGTGGCATCCCGACGTGCTGTTCTTCGAGATAAGCGATGAGGCCGGTGAGCTGCGCGGCATGTTCTATCTCGACCTCTACGCGCGCCCGCACAAGCGTGGCGGCGCATGGATGGACGAGTGCGTCACGCGGCGGCGGCGCCCTGACGGCAGCGTGCAGATACCGGTCGCCTACCTGACCTGCAACTTCACGCCACCCCTGGGCAGTGATCCGGCACTGCTCACCCACGATGAAGTGCTCACGCTGTTTCACGAATTCGGCCACGGCCTGCACCATATGCTCACGCGCGTCGACCATCCCAGCGTGGCCGGGATCAACGGCGTGGCCTGGGACGCCGTCGAGCTTCCGAGCCAGTTCATGGAGAACTGGTGCTGGGAGCGCGACGCGCTGGATCTCATCGCGCGGCACTACCGCAGCGCGGAGCCACTCGATCCTCGCCTGCTCGAGCGCCTGCGCGCCGCGCGCAACTTCCAGTCCGGCATGCAGATGGTGCGGCAGCTAGAATTCGCGATCTTCGATTTCCGCCTGCACCTGGACTACGATCCGGGTGCCGACCGCACTGTACAGGCAGTCGTCGATGAGGTCCGCCGAGAGGTCGCCGTCGTGCAGCCGCCCGCTTTCAACCGCTTTCAGCATGTCTTCTCGCACATCTTCGCAGGCGGTTACGCCGCAGGCTACTATAGCTACAAGTGGGCTGAGGTGCTGTCCGCAGATGCTTACTCGAAGTTCGAGGAGCGGGGCATCTTCGATACGGCCACCGGCCGGGAGTTTCTGCACTGTGTCCTGGAGACGGGAGGCTCGGCCGATGCCTTGGAACTGTTCGTGCGGTTCCGCGGGCGCGAGCCGAGCCCCGAGGCCTTGCTGCGCCACAGTGGCATCGCTTGACACGCCGCGTCTGCGGGCGGCCCTCCGGTGGCTCTGCCCCTGGGCGGACGCGACACGACCCGATCACGCAACACACAGGCTAAAGAGGGGTGAAGATATGCGCTTGCTTGGGCAAGGTCTGCTCGCCGGCGTGTGGCTTGCCGCCTTGCCGCATTCGTTGGGGGCGGAAACCGCGTATGTCATCGACAAACTGCTTGTCGGCGTGCATGCCGAGAACTCTCTTGATTCGCCCATCATCAAGGTCTTTCCAACGGGCACGCAACTAGAGGTTCTCAAGCGCCAAGGCGACCTCGCCCAGATCAAGGGGCCAGAGGGCGTGATGGGCTGGGTGGATGCCGTCTACCTGACCAAAGAACAGCCGGCCGCGGTGGTCGCGGAGATGCTGGAGGCACAGAACCGCAGGCTGGTAGAGGATCTCAAGGCCGCGCAAGGCAAGTCCGCGGAACTGGAGGCTCGCCTCGCCAGGATCCCGCAGTCAGATCCCGCAGTAAACGAGGAGCTGGCGGAGTTGCGCAAGGACAAGGAGGGCCTGCGACGGTCGCTCGATGGCGAACGGACCCGCGCCGAGGACCTGCAGGCCAAGCTCGCGGAACTGCAGCGCAGGCCCGCCAGTGATGCGACCGTCGTTGCGAACCTGCGTACCGAGAACGCGGCGCTGAGGGCGCAGCTGGAGCAGGTGCGATCGGAAAGGCCACCGATGCGGGCGGCGTTGGCGCCGGCCGGCGATTCCTGGTCGGCCGATTTTCTAGCGAGCGGATTGCGCGTGGGCGGCCGCGTGCTTCTCGCCCCAATGACATTGCTAATCCTTGGCACGGTGCTGCTGATCGCGTGTTTCGCGTGTGGCGTCTGGCTGATGGACTATCTGCAGCGGCGGCGCCACGGTGGCTTCCGCATCTAGCGACCGCCGGGCGTGGGCAACTTCGGCCCTTCGGACGAGCAGAGTGCCACGTCACTCGCCTGCGGCCACCGTCGCCGCGACCGTGCTGTAACA
The DNA here is from genome assembly GCA_052388435.1 of Chromatiales bacterium. GTDB lineage: Bacteria > Pseudomonadota > Gammaproteobacteria > JAJPIJ01 > JAJPIJ01 > JBQTIC01. The sequence continues at coordinate 26,292 of JBQTIC010000092.1, forward strand.
CCAGGCTGCGAGTCAACCTGCATGCACCCGCTGCCCGCGCACGTTTCGCCATTCATGCACGGTATCAGGTCGTGATCAGGGTCGCGACCTGGAATGTGAACTCGCTGCGCGCGCGATTGAGTCATGTGCTCGGCTGGCTACAGCTAGCCCGACCCGACATCGTGGCCCTCCAGGAGACCAAGATCCCGGATGACGAATTCCCGACCGGCGAGCTTTGCGCGGCGGGGTACTACCCAGTCTGCAACGGCCAGCGGACTTACAACGGTGTGGCAATCCTGACTCGCACGCCCGGGGAAGTCATTGCGAAAGCCCTGCCCGATCGCGAGGACCCGCAGCGGCGCTTGCTGACCATGCGCTTTGGAACCCTGCACGTCATCAACGTTTACGTACCGAACGGCGCTGCAGTGGGCACCGACAAGTACACCTATAAGCTGGCCTGGTTGCGCGGACTCCGCGCCCATGTGCAGGAGCTGCTCGCGCACGGCCAGCCGGTCCTGTTGCTCGGCGACTTCAACATCGCACCGGACGACCGCGACGTGCGCGATCCCAAGGCCTGGGAGGGACAGGTGCTGGTCAGCGAACCGGAGCGCGAGCAGCTACGAGCGCTTCAGACACTCGGCCTGCACGACTGCTTCCGGCTGTTCGAACAGCCCGTCGACGTCTACTCGTGGTGGGACTACCGCGCTGGTGCGTTCCGGCGCAACATGGGTTTGCGGATCGACCTCATCCTGGTCGACGCACGATTGGCTCGACGATGCACGGCATGCCGCGTCGATGCCGCGCCGCGAAAGTGGGAACGACCGTCCGATCACGCCCCCGTGATTGCGGAGTTTGATTTAGTGATCCGGTAGACGATTCGCGCAAAGTGCTAGCGCTGTCCCCTTCCGCCTCGCCAGCAGGTCGGTAAGATGCGCAGAAAAAGCCCGGCGGGTTCTTGGACGATGGAACCGAAATCCGACAACACCTTCAACTTTGAGTATTGGCGGCGCCTTGCAGCCGAAGACCCTGTCGGGTTCGAGTCCGCGCGCGTGCGTGCGGTGACCGCATTGATCGAATCGGCGCCACCGGAGAGCAAGCGGCACCTCCAGGGCGTACAGTGGCGCATTGATCGGCTGCGTGAGCGGGCGCCCAACCCCATGGCGGCTTGCCTGCGCCTGTCGGGCCTGATGTGGGAGTCCCTGCTCGGCAAGGATGGCTTGCTTGATACGTTGAAGCGCCTCGAGCGTCTCGGTGTCTGTTCAGCGCGCCCCCCTGCCAAGATTGTGCCTCTGCGCCGCAGCGGGTCGACGCGCAAACGCGGCCAAGCGTGAGCCGGCGTGCGAGCTTGCCTGGCGAAGAATTAAGGCGATAGAATCGCGCCCCTTCCAGCCGCGACGGCTAAACAGAGTGGAACCGGCGCCATGAAACCGAACATCCATCCCGCCTACAACGAGGTCACGGTTACCTGCAGCTGTGGCAACACCTTCAAGACCCGTTCGACGGCGGGTACCGACCTGCACATTGACGTCTGCTCAGCCTGTCACCCTTTTTATACCGGCCGCCAAAAACTGGTCGATACCGGCGGCCGTGTGGACCGCTTCCGCCGCAAGTACGGAATGAAGAAATAGCGCTGGAGTATCTCACTGTCAGGGCATGAGAGGTGCCATTGAGCGCCTTTTTATTAGGCGTTCCAGGTGCCTGTATCCGTAACTCAGCCGCCTTGCAAGGTAGCCGTCAGTGCCCGAGAACCCGTGCCTGCGGTCGCACTCTTTATTCAACAGCTTCACTTGCGGTATTTTCGCAGTGCACGAGCACACGGGTCTGCCCGCCGTATCGACACGAGGCGGCGACTCGTCACGGTTAACGCCATACAACGAGCCGCGAAATGCCCTTGACGATCTCTCTTCGAGCTCTGGCGCCCCTGTTGCTGGGGTCCGTCCTCGCGCTCGGCGGCTGCGCCACCAACCCGGTCAGCCACCGGCCAGAGTTCGTGCTGATGTCCGAGAACCAGGAGCTCGCCATCGGCCGCAAGATGCATGCACAGGTTCTGAAGGAATACGGGCAGTACCCTGACCCTGAGTTGCAGACTTATGTTCAACAAGTCGGTGAGGAGCTCGCATCCGCGAGCGACCGGCCGCAACTCATCTATCGATTTACCGTCCTCGACAGTGCCGAGGTCAACGCCTTCGCGCTTCCGGGAGGTTACATCTACATCACCCGTGGGATACTTGCCTACATGAACTCTGAGGCCGAGCTCGCCTCCGTGCTGGGGCATGAGATTGGCCACGTGACCGCGCGGCACGCTGTACGCCAGTACACTGCGGCGCAGGCAGCCAGCATCGGCGCGAGCATTGGCTCCATATTTCTCCCCGAACTGCGCACCTTCGGCGGGGGCCAGCTCGTCAACCTGCTCGGCACGGCGTTCCTGCGCGGATACGGGCGCGAGCACGAGCTGGAGGCCGACGGCCTAGGCGCGCGGTACATGGCCCGCAACGGCTACGACGCCACGGCCATGCTCGATGTCCTCGGTACGCTCAAAAACCAGGAAGTCTTCGAAAGCGTCCTGGCGAAGCAGGAGGGACGTGAGCCTCGCGTATACCACGGGATCTTCTCGACTCATCCTGACAGCGATGCCCGTCTAAAGGAAGTGGTTGGAGCGGCCCGGGCCCTTCAGACAGGCGGTGCAGACCGCCGCGACCGCGAACGCTACCTCTCTCATATCGACGGCATGGTTGTCGGCGATAGTGCGCGCGAGGGTTTCGTGCGCGGCCAGGATTTCTTCCATCCGGATCTGGGCTTCGGCTTGCGCTTTCCCGACGGATGGACAGTGAAGAACCGCCCCGATCGGGTGCTGTTCATCGCGCCTCAGGGCAAGGCATTGCTGCAGATGTCGGCCGAGGATCTCAACAAGCGCATGCCTCCGCGGCAGTTCATGATCGACCGCATGGGGCTGAGCAAGCTCTCGCATGAAGGCAGGCTATCACCCGCCGGGCTGGAAGGCCACACGGCGGTCGCGCCTGCCCGTAACCCCAAGGGTGTTCGCGAGGCGCGCTTCTGCGTCATTTATTTCAACAATAAGGCCTACATCTTCGCGGGGCTGGTCGAGGATCGCGAAAGCATCACGGTCTTTGATACAGCCTTCCTCGATACTGCTCGATCCTTCCATCCGCTTGCCGCCGCAGAGCGCAGCGAGCTGACGCCTCTGCACCTCCGTGTAACGCAGGCGCAATCCGGGACAACGTTCGCCTCTTTGGCCCACACGTCGCCGTATCCAACCAACGCGGAAGAACGGCTGCGGCTGTTGAACGGCCGCTTTCCGAGCGGGGAGATTCAACCCGGAGAGAAGATTAAGGTTGTTGAGTAGCGCACCTGCTGCGCAGGCTGTGTAAATCCTGTGTAAATATCGTGTGTGACGCTCCCTGAATTCAATCCAAGATTGATACAGCCAATCGCCTGCCCATTATTAATCAATCAATTACTCGCCTATTTCGTGGCCGATTGGCGATTTGCTTGCTAACTCGTTCTCAAAGGCTGGGAAAGCCCATCCTGTGCATAACCTTTCCACGACCAGGAACTTTCGCGGCCGCTACGGGTCCCACCACATACGTTCCTCATGAACGTGCCCGCTCAACCTCCCAGAGCGGGATCCAACGCCCGGTCTCCCCAGCCGGGCTGATTGGGCCCCGGGACGACTATTCCCCCTTAAGCTTTCTCCCGGGGCCTTCTTTTCTCTGCTTGTGCGGTGTTGTAGGTGTGCAACCTTCAATTTCCCTTTCGGGTGATTGCCTGGACCACGTGGCGCGCGGTGCCATCGACGGTCCAATTGATGTATCCTTCGCGCCGATTTTCTTCCAATGAAGAACAACTCACGGATCCCGCCTATGCCCCGCTTCGCGTGTGCCATGGTCAGCATCCTGGCATTGGGCTTCGCAGCAGTGTCCTGGGCTGAAATCAGCGAAGAGGCGGCGCCTTGCGCGGCCTGCCACGGAACGGGTGGCAACAGCACCAATCCGGAGTGGCCGAAACTCGCTGGTCAGCACCCGGGCTACACGCGCAATCAGCTTGCGGCATTTAAGTCCGGTGATCGCACGAACACGCTGATGAGCCCGATCGCCGCCGCCCTTGGCGAGGAAGACATCAATAGCCTGGCCGACTATTTTGCGGCTCAGACCCGTCAACCGGGCGTGGCGAAGAAGGCACTCGCGGAGGCTGGCGCGAAGATTTACCGCGGCGGCAACCTCGCCAGCGGCGTCCCCGCCTGCATGGCCTGTCACGGACCTCGCGGCGCAGGAAACCCCCCTGCGGGGTATCCCGCCCTCGGCGGCCAGCATGCAGCTTACACCGCCAATCAAATGAGGGCATACCGCAGCGGCGAGCGCAGCACCGACGTCAACGCAGTCATGCGGACGATAGCCGCCCGCATGAGCGAGGCGGAGATTGAGGCGGTGGCATCGTATCTCGAAGGCCTTCATTAGCCGGGCAGGGCACTACCGCGCGGCACCCGAGAGTAATAACTCGCGCCATTGATAAGCGGCGGACGGACGGGATGAACGGCGTTGCCGCGCAGGGCGCCGCTGGCAAACCGGAATGCTATCTGCTGGCATTCTGTGCAGCTCACAGCGTGTTCCGATCAAGTTGCTTGCGCCTTGGAGGCTCAGATCTTACGCAACGCATCCGGCTGTCGAACTTTGATCCAATGCCCAACTCAAAGAGGCCATCATGAATAAGCTGATCGCTGGCGGTATCACCGCGTCAATCGTGGCTGCCGGACTGTTGGCCTTCTCCTGGCTGTCGACAGCCGAGCAGCAGCCGGCACCGGAATCGCCGGCGCCCGCCCCTGCAGAGACGGTAACCCTGAGAGCAGGCGAGAACTTCCGGCCTGTTGTCCCAGCGCAGCCAACGGCCGCCGGCGGTAAGATCGAGGTACTGGAGATCTTCTGGTACGGCTGTCCCCACTGTAATGACCTTGAGCCGCAACTGACCGAATGGCTGAAGACAGCTAAGCCCGCCGATGTCGAGTTCCGCCGCCTGCCCGGCGTCTTCCGCCAGTCCTGGATACCCGCCGCCAAGGCCTTCTATACCGCCGAGGCGCTGGCGGTGTTCGACAGGATGCACCCAGCTCTGTTTCACGCCATTCACGCAGAGGATAAAGTCTTCGCCGACGATGATGCCTGGGCCGAGTTCTTCGCTGGCCTTGGAGTGAATAAGGACGACTTCAAACGGACCTGGGACTCTCTGGAGGTTGCCACCAAAGTCCGCGCCGCGATGACGCTGGGGCAAAGCTATGGCATTGAGGGGGTGCCGGCCCTCGTCGTGGGCGGCGAATACCAGACCTCAAGCGGCATGGAAGGCATCAGCGATTACCAGACGCTGCTTAAAGTTGTCAACGCCTTGGTCGTCAAGGTACGCGAGGAAGCACAGCAGCAGCCCTGACCGCGCAGCCGCGCTGCAGTTGCGAGTGCTGTGCGTCTTCCGCGCGTGCGACAGTTGTTCTGATCTGATCCAGCGCCAGGGACGACGATCGGTATTCCCGGGATGGCCGTCTGCCGTTGTATGTCCTGACGTCTGGTGGACTGGTCAGGGGATTACGATGGAGCACGCGACCGCACGCCCAAGCGGGATCATCGGTTCCACACAAGGCGCCACTGATCTCGCTACGAGGCGGAGAGCGCCTGCAGTGGGCGTTGCGGCACCTCGCCTTCGCTACAGGACAACAATCCCGAACGCGACAGCA
>JBQTIC010000093.1:0-8339 GCA_052388435.1 Chromatiales bacterium
TCTCAGAGCACGCAAAGCAAAAAGCGTGGTTTTTGCTTTGCTTCATCTTCAACGGCTTGCAGCCTTCGAAGATGGCGGCACATCCCTGTGCCGCAGGAACCTCTGACTTAATCAGAGGTTCCTTAGAGCACGCTGCGGAAGCCGATGCCCTTGTTGCCGATGGACTCCTGCGGATCCTTGTCACTGTTGCCGAGCTGCGACAGGCTGAGAATGTTGGATCGGGAGAACGGGCGTACAGCGCGCCGCACGGGCCGTCGTCCCTGAGCGCGCCCTCAATGCGCGCACCGTTGCCGGGTCCTGCGCCCAGAGGCTGCAAAGCGTCATGCGCGTTCTGGAGCAGCTCGATGATGAAACGGCCGTGATACTGATGCTCGACCTGCTCTGTCAGGCTGTGCAGGCTGCGGTAGTCACTGGTGCCTTCTGCTAACTCGTAGGGAAACTTTCGAACCTTGGCGCTGGTGGTGGCGATGACCTCCGCCGACGGATTCCGATCCAGGTCGTAACGCCTTCGGTCGCGCCAGATGCGTTCTTGTTCTTGGCCATATGGTTCTCCCTCAGTCACACAGATTTATGCCGGCGAAGTAGCAGTCACGTGCTTCCTTCCGGCGCCACGAGCGCCATCCGCGGAAAGTAGTTCCGGTAGCGACGGCCGTCCCGCGTGAGGATGGCGCAGCCCAGCACCGCGGCATGGGCACCGATGAAGAAGTCGGCCAGCACGTTGCTTTTGGTCCCGCCCTCGCGCCGGTATTTAACGAAGGCTCTGCCCGCGAGGAACAGCGCGGGGCGGGGCAGTTCCTGGAACGTGAGGCCCATGCCCTCGATGGCCTCGTCCAGCGCTTTCACCGAGTCGAAGGTCAGCGACAGCTCGGAGTAGATCACCGGGTTGATGAATAACTCGTGCACCTGCGACTGGGCGCGGAGCTGGCGCACCGACCAGTCGGCCCAGGTCGGGTCATCTTCGAGCACGTCCACCAGGACGTTGGTGTCCACAAGCAGCACGGGCGATGCTCAGTCCGTTCCACGCAACAGGGCCATCAGCTCGTCGGTGCGCCACTTCACCTGCGCCTTGCCGCGCGCCGATTCGAAGCGGTCGCGCTTGCTGGTGGGCCGGGCGCCGGCCTTGTGTACGACGACTTGGCCTTCGCGGTTCACATCGAAGTCCACGCCGTCGCCGGGCGACAGCCGCAGCGCCTCCCGCACTTTCTTGGGGATGGTGACTTGTCCTTTGACGGTCATTGTGGTGGCCATGAGCGGCTCCTTTCGTAATACACAGGTATGCAGTGTATTACTGAATCGGCCGCCGCGCCATCCTCCCGGCCCCGGTTCGGCACGGCGATTCAGGGCCTTGGCTTCTGCATGATGCCGGCCGACAAGGTGCATCCCGGCAAGGAATTCGCGAACAGCGAGACAAACGACAACATAGGTAACTTCATCGCTTGGGATGCCGATGCAGGCAAGATTGTCTGGTCGATCTCCCGATCCCCGAGAGGTGGTCAAACTCAGAATCGCTTCGCATGGGTCCCCCAAATTGCCCTTGCGGGTTTGCGTGACCTTCTCCCTGGCCGGGTGTCGCCGATGGCGATACCCGACTTTCCTGGTTCATTCCAAAGGTAGGCGACCGTTCCCAAGCGATGTAGTAATGCTGGATGATCATCGTCTCCTCGAAGGAGGCCGACATCATGCAGTTCATCTTGATGGGACGTGCACGCAAACAACAGCAGGGTTGTAGTGAGCGACGAAGAAGATCAAACGATCTTCATTTGCTCTCATTGGGCCCGACTTCTCGATCCCAATAAGGCGGTGGCGCATAAAGCGCCAGAAAGAAATCGATAAAGGCGCGCACCTTGGGGGACAGGTGCCGAGTGGGCAGATAGATCGCATAAATTGAGCGCTCACCCGGCATGTACTCCGTTAAGACAGCCCGCAGCACTCCCTGCTGCAAATCCTGGCCAACAATATAGGTTGGCAGAAATGCTATACCTAAACCACCCCGTGCTGCCTGCCAAAGCGCTTCGTTGTCATTGATGCGCAGGTTGCCAGATACGGGAACGGTGATCTCCCCTTCTGGCCCTACAAAGCTCCACCAATCGTCTTTAGAGCCGCTGCCAGTGTAGGTGAGGCAGTTATGGTGAACGAGATCATTTGGTGCCTGAGGCACACCATGCCGCTCGAGATAGTTTGGTGTCGCGCAAACTTTTCTCTGGCTTGGCGCAAGCTCGCGGGCGACCACAGTCAAGCCCGGCTCGTCCTTCCAGGCAACGCGAATGGCGAGGTCACAGCCTTCCTCGGCCAGGTCTATGGAACGATCGCTTAACGTCATATCAACAGACACCTCTGGGAATTGGGCCAGGAAAGCGGGGAGAGCGGGGGCCACCTGGAGTGTGCCGAATTCCACGGAAGCGTTGACTCTAATGACGCCGCGCGGCTCGGAACGAAACTGACTGACTGCGAGCTCGGCCTCCTTCACCTCCTCCACGATGCGGGCGCAATGCTCGTAGTACGCCGCGCCGATCTCGGTCAGGCTCAGCTTGCGGGTCGTGCGGTTGAGCAGCCTCGCCCGCAACGATCGCTCCAGGCTGGCTACCTGCTTGCTCACCTGGGATTTGGACATCCCTAGACGACGAGCGGCCTCGGAAAAACTCTTCGCCTCCACCACCCGCGCGAAGGTGGCCATGCGCATAAGGTCTTCCATCGTGCATTCCTGTTGTATCGGTCCAGGAAACAGCTTTATTCGTTATAGACGGCTTATCACGGACCGACGTTGACAATACGATTGCTCTCACTGGGCCGATTGGCGATCACCAATCGGCTATTTACCAGCATATTCTGCTATGGCCCAGTGTCACTGGCGAAAGCCTGTGGCATCTGACGGCAGCATGGCACGTGCAACATTACTCTTGTGTCCATGGGTGAACAATATGGCGTCCCTAAATAGCATCTATGGCCGGTTGGGCTCGATAAGGATGACCCCTGCTCAGCGCCGCGAGGCCGAGGTCGCCTTCATGCGGGTTGATGCCGTTGCAAATCTGACCCACGGCACAGCGGGCGTGGTCCGTCCGAGTGATGGCGACATTCATTTACAACTCTCTTGACGAGGAACCGAGACGATGAACCGGGAAGATCTAATTCGCATCACTGAGCACGACCTGATCTGGTTGAGCGAACTGCCCGCGATGCCTGGGCTGACAGAAGAGCTGGAACGAGCCCAGGTGGTGCCTTGGGACTTGCTTCCGCACGACGTGGTCACGATGAACTCCCACGTTCTGTTCGACGATGAAGCGACCGGCGAGCGGCGCGCGATCACTATCGTGTATCCCCGGGACGCCGATGCCGGCCAAGGCCGAGTCTCGGTGTGGGCGCCCGTGGGCACTGCCTTGCTCGGGCTGGCGGCGGGTCAATCCATCGAATGGCCCTTCCCCGATGGGAAAACTCGGCGTTTGCGCGTGGTGGAAGTGTTGTACCAACCGGAAGCCGCCCATAAGCGCTGGCGGCCAGGCGTGCTGTGGCAAAAGAAAACTGATCGCGAGAGATGCGGTCAGTCCACGCGCAATTAGAGGCGTGCGAGATGAGAATGGATATGTACGGAATTCCGGGACATGTGCCAACGAGTTGGGAGCCTCGACCCGCAGGCGAATGGTTCAGCAATACGCCGGACGTTTATCTGCAAACCGAAGCGACCGAGGACGCGTTGGATGTCACGCTCGCGGCTAGGTTTCCCGCGAGCGATGCGCTGTCCATTACCCAGCGCGGCGGTGGCACGCACACCTACTTTCAGCGGAGCTAGGCACGTCGCCTGGCCCACGTTGTGACAACGTTTGCCGCGCGCTACCGCGAAGAACTCGCGGCGCAGGAGCCGATTTGGCAGGAGCCTGCAAGGCGCGCACGCAAAGGCCGGGTGACGCTGCTCTATGCAGCGAAAGACCCGCAGCGCAACGCCATCGTGCTCAAGTCCTTTCTCGCTGACAAATGAGAGACGTGCAGCAAGGGCGTCGACTTTAGTCCATTCGCATTTTGATCTGAACGAGGAGAGAACATGGACACCAGCCTTTATCCCGCACTTAGCAAGGAGGTCGCACGCCAGCGAGCCCAGCTCGCACCAGAGATCTCCGCCGCCTTCAAGGCCTTCAGCCAACGGGTATTCACCGACGGCGCGCTGCCCGCGAAGATCAAGCAGTTGATCGCGGTCGCCGTGGCGCATGTGACCCAGTGTCCCTACTGCATTCGCGGCCACACCGAGCTTGCGGTCAAGCACGGCGCGACCGAGCAAGAGGTGATGGAAGCGATCTGGATCGCCGCTGAGATGCGCGCGGGCGCGGCGTACGCGCATTCGGCGCTCGCGCTGGATGCGATGGACAAGTTCGATCAGCGGTCGGGCGCGTAGCCGCGTCTCAAAGTCGGGCCCACGACGAGCGGCTGGTAGCCCGGCGCTGGTCAAGCTGGTCTACTTCGCGATCGTGCTCATTCCGACGGCATGGCTGACGCTGTACACGATCGTCAAGTCGAAGAGGCTGTCCGATTTCCTGGAGGCCCTCGCGGATGAGCGGCTGGCCTCGCGGGCGAAGTTCGATGCGTTCGTGGACGTGTGGCGGAAGAGACGCCGGCCTGCGGCCTGACAGCAAGCACCCGCTGATGATTAGGGCCAGCAATAGTGCGGCGACCCTTATCTCGCTGCGGCGACGCTGTGCATTCCGGGGACCTGATTCTCGCTCGCGCGGGGGAAGGTACACCCACGGCTCCAGTTGATGATGCTGATCGCCAGTACGGCCCCCGGTTTGTCTGCGAGTGAGTCTGCCGAGAGTCGGGTCGACGCAACTATGAGCACTATTGTGAATTTTGGTGAAGTCATCGGCCTGTACGGCAGCTCTATCGAGCTGAGCCTGCGGGCGGGCAAGGCCGTGCAGAAGGGCGCCGAGCGCCTGGTGCGAGAACACCTGGCCTACGTCGAGTCGGCTGCGGGGCAATTGGCCTCCGTCACTGGGATTGAGCAACCCAAGGACATCACGGCGGTCCAGACCGTGTTCGAGAAGGCTCGCGAGCAGTTCACTGCGACAGCGAAGCGCGTGCTCGAAATCCAGGAGGACGTCGGTGCCGAGCTCAAGGCAGTGGTGGAGGAAGGGGTAACGAAGTTCTCCCCCGTCGCCGTCACCAAACTGTTCAAGGCTGCCTGAGCTTCTGCCTTCGCTTCATGATCTGCAACGGGCTTGCCCGTTGCAGATCATGTGCGGCTGTTTGAACCGCACCGACTGATCCGGACTGCCGGAGCTGGCCCGAGACAATTCGTCAGTATCAACCGGTGGCGACTCGCGAGTTATAACCACATGGTCGCTGCTTACCTTGGTGTTTCCGGCGGACAGAAACCCGATGAGCACGCCCGGATTTTACGGGAAAAGCCTACTGCTGCAGGTAATCGATTAATGCGGGGCATGCATCAGGCCGAAGTCTGTCGGCCATGAGACCAAGGGAGTGGGAGTACTACGTCCACGGCATCCTGCTGCACTAGCGCACCAGGGCACTACAGCACTCCGCCAGACGTCATCCCAGCGTAGGCTGGGATCCAGTTCTTATTGAGAAGAAGGGGGAGCTCGTGCCCTCTTCTTATTTCACCCTCTCCTCCAGCGCCTGCCCTGAGCCACGTCGAAGGAGGAGAGGCAGGGGTGACGGGTAAACGGTATAGGATGGGCTGAGCAGAGCAAAGCCCATAATTACCAACGCGGGCGGGTGTTGCCCACGCCTCTCGCGCCCCACGCGGTGGCGACGGTGCATCCCTCCTCCATCCTGCGCCAGCAGACCGAGGCGGATCAGCGGCAGGAAATGGAGCACTTCATCGGAGACCTGAAGGTGGCGGCGAACCTCCTGTAAAGCCGATCGCCAGGTAGCTGGTGAATGCAGCACGCACCAGCGAGAATGGCCTGCAGGAACCTCGACGCGGTATGAGGCGACCGTTATGGCTGTGTTGAAAGATCGCAACCCGGATTCCGCAGCGGGTGACTGGTACATCGACACGCACTGCATCAATTGCGCGGCGTCGCGCACGATGGCCCCTGGTCTGATCGTCTCGCGCAACGGCAAGTCCGTGTTCGCCCGCCAACCGGAAACCGCCAAGGAGGAAGAGGCGGCCTGGCGTGCCGTGCTGGTTTGTCCCACAGGATCTGTCGGAACGGTCGGCCACCGCCCACCGCCGGGCGACTTGTTTCCGCAGGAATTGGCGCCCGGCGTATTCCGTTGCGGCTACAACGCCCGCTCGTCCTGGGGGGCACACTCCTACTTCATAGTGCGAACCACGGGTAACCTGCTGGTTGATGCGCCCCGTTTTACCCGCAAGCTGGTCAACGTATTCAGAGCGGCCGGTGGCGTCGCCGGCATTCTTCTCACCCATGAAGACGATGTGGCCGACGCTGATGGGTATGCCAAGGAGCTCGGCGCGAAGGTGTGGATTCACGAACAAGACCGCGGTGCTGCACCCTACGCTACGGATCTGATCGCCGGCGAGACGCCGGTGCCGGTTAGCGATAGTGTCCTTGCGATCCCCGTGCCTGGCCACACCCGCGGCAGTGTTGTCTATTTGCTGGATGACACGTATCTGTTCACGGGCGATTCGTTGGCCTGGAACTTCGAGCGCCAGGACCTCACCGCCTTCCGCGACGCCTGCTGGTATTCATGGGAGGAGCAGACCAGGTCGTTGCAGCGCCTCACTGCATACCGTTTCGAGTGGGTGCTGGCGGGACACGGCGGTAGCATCCATTTGCCTGCCGATGACATGGAGCGTCGTTTGCAAGCGCTGGTCAAGCGCATGCGTGACGGGTGAATTGAAAAGTGCCGGCTAGTGTGCAGGTCGGAATACGGGATGCTCTCACCCCTCCCTCCGGGACAAATGGGGAACGAAACGGCGCGTTAGCCCCGAAGGGGCGAGTCTCAGGGATGAGACGAGCAACGTATTTGGTCGCGCGCAGCGCGCCCGCAGGGCGACGGGCAGGATAGCCCGTCGAACAGAGCAGTGATGAGGGACTGTGATTCCGACATGGCGTTCTGCGTGGGTTAAGCAGCTAGTGTGCTGTCCCACGGATAAGTTTCGAAATACGCTCGACCTTGGTGATGATCGAATCGGCCGTTGCGGTCCACATGAAGGGACACGAATGCGCGTTGTGGTGTGCGATGTAGCGTTCGATATGTTTGACCAAGTCTGGGACGCTCTGGAAGGAGGCTCGGCGGATGGCCTGCTGGGTGATAAGCCCGAACCAGCGCTCCACCTGGTTCAGCCAAGAGGCCGAGGTGGGCGTGAAGTGCAGATGAAAGCGCGGTCGTTTCGCCAGCCAGGCACGCACCCGAGCATGCTTGTGGGTGGCGTAGTTGTCGACGATGAGATGCATGTCGAGATGGCTGGGGACGTTGCGCTCGATATGACCCAGAAACGACCGAAGCTCCTGATGCCGATGCCGGGGTTTGCACTGACCGATGACCGTGCCGTTGGCGATATCCAGAGCGGCGAACAGGGTGGTGGCGCCAGGGCGGAAGTAGTCGTGGGTGACCCCTTCGACCCCGCGTAGCCCAGCCCCATCGGCAGCACCGGCTGGCGGCGCTCCAGGGCCTGCACGTGAGATTTCTCGTCCACACACAGCACCAGCGCTTTGTCCGGCGGGTTCAGATACAGTCCGACGATGTCGCGCACCTTCTCCACGAAGAACGGGTCGGTGGACAACTTGAAGCTCTTGGCGCGATGCAGCGGGAGGCCAAACAGGCTGAAATAGCGCTGCACCGTGCTCTTGGACACCCCGCTTTCGCGTGCAAAGGAGCGCACGCTCCAGTGGGTCGCACCCGTCGGGCGGCTGCTCAGGGCCCGCTGCATCAGCCGGGCAACCTGCTCCTCCGGGTAGGTACGTGCGTGGCCCGAAGGCAACTCCGAATACAGTCCGGCCAATCCCCGGTCCAGAAATCGCCCGCGCCACAGGCTGACCGTGGGCATCGACACCTCCAGGCGCTGAGCGATGGTTGTGTTGCTGTGTCCTTGCGCGGACAGCAGCACGATCTTTGCACGCCGAACCAAGGCGTGCGGCAGCGCGCGCGAGAGGGCCTAGCTCAGTAGTTGCTCATGTTCCGTCGGGCTCAACACAATGCGGCGCTTCTTCGGTCGTCCGGTTCTCATGGGCTATCCCTCGTCGGTCAGGATAGCCGATCCGATCCTCAATACTTATGAAAGTTCCTCACGGGACACCATACTAGTAGCGTGACACGTTAATTACGAAACATTATCATGGCGCATTACCATAACCCGAGAAGGGGATACGATGCGCCAAACCGAATTGAGTCTGAGCAAACGGGACCGTGAAGCGGTGGAAGCGTTC
>JBQTIC010000094.1:0-31821 GCA_052388435.1 Chromatiales bacterium
ACCGCTTCGCCATTGACATCGACCACCTTCCCGTTCTCGCTGATCAGCAACAGACCTTCGCCGGGCCAGCGCCGCTCGCATTCCCGGAACTTCGATCGCAGGGTGTCGCGCAAGACAAGCTCTGCAATCTGCAGCCTGTGCTGGACGGCCTGGGCAATGGCCACCGTCAGCGCCAGCGTTTCGAGATGCGCGTTGCGCGCGGGACCGGTAATGTCCACAACGCCAATCGTGTCCCCGCCATCCGGGTTCCTGATGGGGCTGCCATAGCACACCCACGGCTGCCATCCCTCGCAATAGTGTTCCGTCCCGAACACGACCTCGGCCCGGCCCAGCGCGAGAGGCGTGCCCACGCCGTTCGGCCCCACGATCTCCTCAAGCCACAAACCTCCCGGAAAGAAGTTGATGCGCTCAAGCTGATCGCGGGTGCCCTTCAACCCGACCGAGTAGAGTATGCGTCCGGCTGCGTCGGCGAGCACAATGACGTGGCCCGAGCCCTCGACCATCCGGGCGTAACCATCGAGCACCTCACGACCAGCGCGCCCCAGCGCCGCTTCGGCGAGCACCGCCTCGATCTCATCGACGCTGATCTGTGTCGGAGCCCTTTGCGCGTGCGGGCTGATACCCAGCGACCGGCAGCGCGCCCAGCAGTCCACAATGACGGGGCGCGGGGTGATGCCCCGGAACTTGCCGGTCGCGACAAAGGATTCCCACGCCGAGGCCATCTGGCGGTTCGCCCAGGCAGGGTTGTCCCTGAACAGCGGTATATTCTGGATGCCTGTCAAACAGTTGGCCTTTGCGGCGCAGGGATGTCGCGTGGTTTTCGCGATCTGCTTCTTTATCATGTTACCAGCGAAAATCCAAGGACAGCGGATGGCGGGTTACGAGCGGTATTCAAGTCTGCGGCGGTGACCTACGATAAGAAGTAGCGCAAGCTGAAATGCCGGAGGGGGCGCCATCGCGATCGAGCAGTCATGAGCGAACTGATTCGTCGAACCGGATTACTGCTGGCGTTAATCCTCCTGGCCGTTCCCCTCCCGGGACCGGCAACCGGCAAGATCAGAGTGGTGGGCCTGTTCAAGGACAAAGCCGTTGTCGAAATCGACGGCAAGCAGTCGCTCCTTAACGCTGGCGGACCGGCGAAGAATGGCGTCCGGCTCATCTCGGCCAACAGCCAGCAAGCGGTCCTCGAGGTGGATGGTGAGCGGGCCACCTACAAGCTGGCGTCGCAGATCGGCGGGACTTACGCGCCCCCGTCGGACGGGAAGATCGTTCAGATCGGGCCCGATCACGTCGGCATGTACATGGCCAATGGCACGATCAACGGCTATTCGGTGCGCTTCCTGGTGGACACCGGCGCCACCATGGTGGCCATGAACCGGCACGTGGCCAGGCGGCTGGGGATCAACTATCGCATCGACGGCAAGGAGGGCGTGACGCAGACCGCCTCGGGCTACACGCGCGCCTACTATCTGAAACTAAAAAAGGTCACCATCGGTGAGATCGCCCTGAACGAAGTGGAGGCGGCGGTGCTGGATGGCGATCAACCCACCGAGGTTCTGCTCGGCAACTCCTTTCTCGGCCGCCTCGATATGCAGCGCGAGGGCAAGATCCTTTATCTCAAGAAGAAATAGCCGGCCCATCAGCGACCCGCTTTACGTTGCCGTGCGGCGTACAGTAGTCCGACGTTCCCAACAGGCCATACTGCCAAAGAGCAGCACCGTGTACAGCACATCACCGAGCAGTGAGATGTGCAGGAAAGGCAGCGCCGCCACGTAGCACGCGAGCAGACCGGCCCCCGTTGCCGGGTAAAGGGTTTGCGTCGCCCACACGCCGAAGTTGGTCAAGGCAAAGAACAGCAGCGACCCGGCGATGGCGGCGCCGAGCACTGTCGGCACGGATCGGCGACTGGCGGTCCACATGCCCAGCCCGACGACCGCCACCAGCGCCCCGTAAACATACGCCACGGTGCCGTGCCAGCCGAGCACCATGTCCGTGACCAACATCGCGGCGATGGGCAGAGCCAGCGCCAGTCGCCGATCCGGCACGTAGCTGCCGGCGAACAGGGCCATGGCCAGCACCGGCGTGAAATTGGGCGGATGTGGCAGCAGGCGCGCCAGCGCCGCCAATGCGATGAGAACGAGAACCGTCTTGGTACGGATCGCGAACATGACATTATCCTCCTGTCTTGCAGCCTGTTGTCTGCCCTGATCCGGACTGCGCAGTCGGGATCTTCAATCGCGGCGACGATTGCGATCCCAGGTCACCTCGCCGCCGGAAGCCCTCCCCAGGACGCGGGCGATGATGAAAAGTAAGTCCGACAAGCGGTTCAGATAGACACATGATACCGCGTTGACCGCCTGGTCTTCGTAAAGCACCCATAGCGAACGCTCCGCCCGCCGGCACACCGCACGTGCAAGATGACAGACGGTAGCCGCGCCGCCGCCGCCGGGCAGCACGAACTCTTTAAGCGGCGGGAGGTCGTGGTTGAACTCCTCCACCAGTCGCTCCAGGCGACTCACGTAGCTCTCATCCATGATCACCGCCGCGGGGATCGACAGCTCGCCGCCGAGGTCGAAAAGGTCGTGCTGGATGCCGATCAGCAGCTCACTGACCTGCGCCGGCAGCGGCTGCGCCAGCAGTTGACCCAGACAGCAATTCAGTTCGTCAACGTCGCCCATCGCCACGACCCGCGGATCACGCTTACTTACGCGCGACCCGTCGGCCAGACCGGTTGTGCCGAGGTCACCGGTGCGGGTCACAATGCGCGAAAGGCGATTGCCCACGGCGCTAATCATAAACGTAACGGAGGGTAACGAGGATATCTTCCCGGGGCGCCGGAAAGCGCACTGTCTCGGGGATGAACAGCGGCGGCCGAAAACCGGTCTGCGCGTTGTCCGCGTACTCCGCGCCCAACAGATTATTGACCGATAGCTCGACGCTCAGGCCCTTCCAGGCGTAGGACACCGTTGCCCTGGCAACGACATAGCCCGGGGCGCCGGGCAGCGTGTTGTCGAAATCGCCGACCGCTACACGCCCGCTGATGCCGTAAAGTTCCATCCCTGCGAACAGGCCTTCCGCGACTCGATAACTTGCACCCACGCGGCCTACGTGATGCGCGACAAACGGGATCTCCCGACCCTCCAGAGCGCCCGCGACGATCTCGGGTTCGACAAAGCCGTACTCGGCGCTGAGCTTCAGTGGCGACCAGGGCAGCCACTGGGCCTCGATGTTCAGCCCGCGCCGGCGCGTGTCGCCGATGTTGGTATTGATGAAACGGATCGGATCAAATTCGATCTCATCCTCCACGTCGAGCTGATAGAGACCGAGCTTGATGAGTCCCCGCTCGTGTTGCCACTGGGTGCCGAGTTCGACAGAGCGGCCGGTCTGAGTCACCGGAATGACGCCACCGAAGCTTGCGCTCGTGTATTCATCGGCGAGGACGAAGCGGTAATGGGTCTCCACGCGTCCGAACACCTGCCACGCCGGTGCAAGCAATACCGAGAGTCCCAGCTCGCTGGCCTGTGCCTCGTCATCGATCTCGGAGCCCGGCGGCAACAGCGCACCCTGGATGTCGTTTTCAACGATTGCTTGACGATGACCGACGGTAACGGTCAGGCGATCATTGAGGGGCAATATCAACCTGCCGTACCCGCTGATGTTGCTCTGCTCGTCATCGATGTCGCCGAGTATGGAGGTTAGAAAGAACCGGGTATGAAACACATCGGCGCCGACCGTCAGCAACGCCTCGCGCGCGCCCGACTCCCAGGTTCGCACCAGCCGCGGCGTGAACTCCTGGTGATGACGCTTGGTGCTGACCGCGGAAGGCGTACCGAGTACGGAGAGCAGACCGTCACTGTCGCTGATTCGGTTCGTGTATTCGAACTGCGCCTCCCAGCGGGCAGGCAGATCGATGCTCCCTCCCACCCTGCCCAGGCGCGTCTGCGTGTCGGTGAAATCATTGGGGTTGAGCGCCTGGCGGCGATTTACGGCGATCTGATCGAGGAACAGTCCCCCGGGTGCCTCCAGGGTCTCGTCGATGGCCTGGTATTCGAAGAACGCACGGCCCCGCTCGCCGTTGTAGTCGACCTGGCCGAACGCGCTGGAGTACTCGAGCTCATTGTTATCACGATAGTTGTCACGCTGGCGGTGCATGCCCGACACACGGTAGCCGATCCCGGTCGCATGGCGATTCTCCACTGCCGCCCCCAACCCCTCATGCCCGAAGCTTCCTGCCTGCGCCGTGAGGCTTACCCGGAAGCGCTCGGGATCGCGTGTAATGATGTTAACCACGCCGCCCACGGCCTGATCCCCGAACAAGACGCCGCCGCTGCCCTGCACCAGCTCGATGCGCTCGATGTCCTGCAAGGGGATGCTGTTGAGATCCGGCGCGCCCAGATCCGCGTTGTTGAGGCGGCGACCGTCAACGAGGATCAGCGTGTTGGCCGCCGCATTGGCGCCAAAGCCACGCATGCTCACAGTCGGCCGGCTGCCATCGCCGAAGAGGTCGGAGATCTGGATCCCGCCGCGTCCGCGCAGCAGGCTGGCGAGGGTGGCCGCGCCGCTGCTGGCGATTTCCGCCCGCGAGACGACGCTGATATTCGCACCGGTCGGAATCAGGGAACGTGGCGTACGGGTTGCGCTCACGACGATCGGTGTCAGTTCCTGCACGTCATCAGCGGCAGATAGCGGTTGCGGCAGGCACACCGCTAGAAAAAGGCTCACAGACAGCCATCGCATTGCTCATCCTCCGTGCCCGCAAGCACACCCGCGCCGGGCGATCGTGGTTCACGCGAAGGATGAGTCAGATGCGGGACGGTTCGAGGCAGACGGGCACCGCCCGCATCGCCGCCCTCCGCAACGATACATGGTTGTATGCAGGCCGGTCTCCGGGCTCGCGAGGAGAATAGTCCTGCGGATCGCCTTCCCATCCCGCGACTAAGTCGGCAGGAACCGGCCGTTTCAAGCCGCTCCGCTGCGGATGCCGATTCAGTAGCGGGACAGTGGCGTGATGATCCGCGTTGCTCGCTTACCGTTGCGGGGGCAGCGCCGGCTTGGCCGGCGGCAGAGAGCCACCGGCGCACCGGACTTCCCGTTTCACCCACACGGGCGAAAGCCCGTGTGGGCACCTGCAACGTGGCGACTGTAATCGAAGGATCGCGATCCGTGCAACATCGTGTGAATGCCCGATAAGAGAGGCGAAGAGGTGTTCCGGTGCCGCCCTGGCGGCGATCAGGCGACCATTCGTGTTGCTGTCGCGTGAAAACCTTTTGCCCTGCGAGGCGGCTCGCATGCGCATGATACGCGGAGGCGCGGGCCGTACTTCATTCGGGGTTCCAGCCGAAGCGAGCCACCATGCGGAAGATGTCGGTGTCACTGATGATGCCGATGGGGACGCCCTTGTCTCCCACGACAAGCCTGCGCACATTGGCCGCGAGCATTCGCTGGCTGCAATCGTGCAACGACATGTCGGGAGGCACCAGCATCAACGGGCAGCTGGCGATGTCCTCGACGCGCACCCGCGCGGGCGATCGCTGCTCAAAGACGATGCGCTTGACGATGTCGCGCTGGGTCATAATTCCCCACGCGCCGTCGGCGCCGGGATCGACCAGGACGCTGCTGATGCGGTGTTCGTTCATGTAGCGCATGGCATCGAGCACGGTGGCGCCGCGCCTGATGGACAACACCCGACTCATAAGATCGCCCACCGTGTGCGGCGTGCGCCCGGAGGCCTCCATTTCCGTGTACGGACGCGCCACCCGCAGCGCCTCGCGCTGCTTGCGTTCCGTCTCGATGGCAAGAAGACGCGCCCGTCGCTTCGCTTCGTAGTCGACACCGCCGCGCATCTCCTCGATAAGCGCCGTCGCGAATTCGCTGGTCCGGACCGGCACCGCCCCTTCCATCTGCCGCGCGAAGTCATAGGTCACGATGCGCTGCCCGATGACCTCTGGATACGCCAGCGTGATCAGATCCGCTGCCTCCTTCCAGCCGAGATACTCGAGCATCATCACCCCGCTGAAGAGCAGCGAGCCGGGGTTGACCTTGTCCTGGTTGGCGTACTTAGGCGCCGTGCCGTGCGTCGCCTCGAACACGGCGACATGATCGGAGATGTTGGCGCCCGGCGCGATGCCGACGCCACCCACCTCCGCGGCAACGGCATCAGAAAGATAGTCACCATTAAGGTTCGGCGTTGCAATGACATCGAACTCATTAGGGCGCAACAGCATGAGCTGAAACATGATGTCGGCGATGCGATCCTTGATGACGATCCGGCCCTCTGGGACTCTGCCCCCGTAGCGGCTGTAGAGTTCTTCCTCCGTAACGGTTCGATCGGCAAACTCGTCGCGCGCAACCTCGTAGCCCCAGTTGCGAAAGGCGCCCTCCGTGTACTTCATGATGTTGCCCTTGTGAAACAAAGTAACGCTCTCGCGGTCGTGCTCCAGCGCATACTGGATCGCCTTGCGCACGAGGCGCTTGCTGCCGAAGGGACTCATCGGCTTGATCCCGAGGCCACTGTCGTCGAAGAACTCCGCCCCCATTTCCTCGCGCAGAAACCTCTCCACTTTGCGCATCTCCTCGGAGCCGGATCGGTATTCGATGCCGGCATAGACGTCCTCGGTATTCTCCCGGAAGATGACAACATCGATAAGTTCGGGGTGTTGCAGCGGCGACGGCACCCCCTGGTAGTAGCGGACAGGCCGCACGCATGCGTACAGATCGAGGTCCTGGCGCAGCGCTACGTTGAGCGAACGGAAGCCGCCGCCTACTGGCGTGGTCAACGGACCCTTGATGGAGACAACGAATTCGCGCAGCGCCTGCTTGGTCTCTGCGGGGAAGATGTCGCCGTACTTCTCCGCCGCGTGCTCGCCGAGGTAAAGCTCCATCCAGCGGATCCGCCGACGCCCCGCATAGGCGATCTTCACCGCCGCGTCCCAGACGCGCAGGCAGGCGCGCATGATGTCGGGGCCGATGCCATCGCCCTGTACGTAGCCAACTATAGGGTTGTCCGGTACGGTCACACGCCCGTTGTGGACGATGATCCTCGTCCCTTGTTCGGGCACGTTGATGTGTTGATAGGCCATGGACAATTTCAACCGCGACAAATCAGGACATACGAGCTAGCTCTTTAGCTGTGTTCTGCCGGCAGTCCGCGCGGGGGGCCTGTTAACGCGCCTTACGGGGAGGTGAGCTTCGCCGGAGCCTGCACATGGGCCGCGCGCGGTATCAACCTCCCCGACTCGCCGCTGGCGTGGTAATGAGGGTCCAACAGGCTTCCTTAGCATCTTCACACAGAGGCAGCCCGAAGGCTGATTGCACTGAACCGTCGCTGGGCGGAGACAAATTTCTGCGTCAGGTCAGCACAGCGCCTAGAAACTCTTTAATTTTTAGAGGCTTATTCTCTCAAAGAACTGGCTTGGCAATTGCTAACTCGAACACACGGGCCAAATTTTCCGATGACCTGAAGGCCCGCGGGGGGAAGAAAAATGCTAGCCGAGCGCGCCTTTTATCACCAGCTCGCTGCTCTGCAACCGGTCGTGGCATCTTCAGCCACACGGCCATGGTATGAGAGCGCAGACGAAATAAACCTCCTCAGCGAAGAAACCTATCGGTTCGCCAAACGCCTCATCGACATCATTGTGTCGGTGGTCGCGCTACCCGCCGTACTGGCTGTTCTGGCACTCTGCATCATCGCCATCAAGCTCGACTCGCAAGGTCCTGTGTTTTTCGTGCAGGAGCGCACCGGCAGGGGGGGCCGTTCCTTCAGGATACTCAAGCTCCGCACGATGGTGAAGAATGCTGCCGAACTTCGGGACAAGTACCTGCACTTGAACGAGCTCGTACTGCCGGACTTCAAGATAACCAATGATCCGCGCCTGACTAGGGTTGGCCGCCTCCTCCGCAAGCTGAGTCTCGACGAGCTGCCACAGATCTTCAATGTCCTGATCGGTGACATGAGCCTAGTCGGTCCGCGCCCCAGCTCCTACGGAGCAGCGACGTACAAGCTTTGGCACACGGCCCGGTTCGATTTGCGCCCAGGTATTACCGGGCTTGCCCAGATCTGCGGGCGCAGCGAGCTTCATCTGGACAGTAAGGTTCGTTTTGACATCATCTATCGACGCAACTGCTCACTCTGGCTCGATATCCGCATACTGTTCCTGACAGTCGGCGTAGTCATGGGCGGACGCGGCGTCAAGTGACCCGAACGGGTCGCTACCCTGGCATGAATCGGCCTGAGTACCGCACCAGAAGTGCCGGGGTATAGCTCCAAGAGGTGTAACCTGTAGATGAGACCGCCGAGCGTTAGCCTCGCCTGGCAGCGCTCATCGAGCCCACCAGAGGCGGAGTCCAGCAAGAATCATGATTTCGACGGTTGCACGGCCTCCGATCTGTTTTCGCCGAATGACACTGCGCTTCCGAGGTAGCGGACGGGATGCCTCAGTTGTTTCAAAGGGGATCAAGGTATGAGTGAATTGGCATTCTGGCTGTCTGTGGCGATGCTGTGCTACGCGTACGCTGGATTCGCGGTCCTGCTCTTCATCGTGGGCCGGTTGCGACCGCGCCACGTTCGACAGCAGCCCGTCACACCCAGCATGAGCCTAATCATCGCGGCCTACAATGAAGAAGACAGCATCGCAGCGCGCTTGGACAACGCTTTGATGCTCAACTACCCGCGAGACGCTCTGCAGATCATCGTTGCGTCCGATGGCTCCGACGACGGCACCGAAGCTATTGTCCGGGGCTACGCCGAACGGGGCGTGCGTCTCTTGAGCTGTCCGCGACGAGGCAAGATCCATGCGCTGAATGATGCCGTTGCACACGCGACGGGCGAGATTCTGGTCTTCTCGGATGCCAATTCCATGTACGAACCAGAGGCCTTGCGCAACCTGGCGCGGAACTTTGCTGACCTAGAAGTCGGCGGGGTCGGAGGCAACACCGTTTACAGCCAGCGCGTCGATAGCGACTCCAGCAGTCGGGGCGAAGATTTATACTGGAACTACGACAAGTGGCTAAAGAGAATGGAAAGCCTGACCGGCAGCATCATCTCCGCGCACGGTGCAATTTATGCGATCCGCCGAGAACTCTACCAGCCACTGACGGAAACGGCCGTCACTGACGACTTTGCGATTTCGACAGCCGTGATCGAGCAGGGGTATCGGTTGGTGTTCGAAAGCGAGGCGCGCGCGCACGAATTCATCATACCGGCTGCCGAGCGCGAATTCCGGCGTAAGGTGCGCCTTATGACCAGGGGATTGCGCAGTGTGTTGCTGCGCAGGGCCCTACTCAATCCCTTCCGCTATGGCTTTTACTCGCTGGAACTGTTCACCCACAAGGTCCTGCGCCGCTTAGTCCCGCTGTTTCTCATCGTGCTCCTTGTAAGCAGCATTCGGCTGAGTTCGAGTAACGTGGCGTACCTCGCGATCGCCGCAGCCCAGGCGGCTTTCTATTTGCTCGCGGCCTGCGGGTATCTGTTGAGGAATCAGCGAATCGGGCACTGGTACCTGTTTTACGTTCCGTTCTTCTACTGTCTGGGCAATACGGCCGCATTCCTGGCGGTAATGAATGTCATCCGCGGGCACCGGATCGAGCGATGGCAACCACAACGACACGCCGTCAGAGGGTAGCTCGAGCGGCCCAGCGATCTGAATGATGCACATGATCAACGCTCTTTCCGTAGATCTGGAAGAATACTTCCAAGTCTCGAAATTCGAGCAGGCGATACCACGGGAGCGATGGGGCGAATGGCCCGCCCGCGTGCGCAGCAACACGCTGCGGATCCTGGAACTACTCGACGAATTCCAGTGCAAAGCAACGTTCTTCACGGTTGGTTGGATCGCCGAGCGCTACCCGGATTTAGTTCGGGAGATTGCAGGGGCGGGGCACGAGATCGCCTGCCACAGCTACTGGCATCGCATCGCCTACCGCCTTACACCGGCGGAATTTCGAGCCGACGTCCGCAGAGCGAAGACGGTGCTCGAAGACGTCGCCAGTACGGCAGTGGTTGCATATCGCGCCCCCTCCTATTCAATCGTCACGGGTACCGAGTGGGCTTGGGATGTACTCATCGAGGAAGGCTTTGAGACGGACTCCAGCGTGTTTCCGGTTCATCACCGGCGCTACGGCATCGCCTCGTCCAACCGCTTTGTCCACAGAATCTGCCGTGCCGCCGGAACTCTGACCGAGTTTCCGCTTTCCACGATCCGAATCGCGGGGACCAACTTTCCGTTTGCCGCGGGCGGCTATCTCCGGTTCTTGCCTTACAGCATCACTAAATACGGGATCGCCCACCTCAACGAGCTGGAGAAGAAACCGGCAATGGTAGCCTTTCATCCGTGGGAGCTAGATCCACACCAGCCGCTGCCACGCGTAAGTTGGTTACGGCGCTTTCGACACTGTGTCAACCTCGATACGACGGAGCGCAAGCTGCGTCAGGCGTTGCAGGACTTCAAATTCGGAACTGTGCGGGAGGTCTTGCAATTGCACTCCCCGGCGAACCTGGATAATCTACGAGCAGTCTTGCCAACCTCGTATGCTGGATCGACCGGCGCATGACTCTGCCAACGCCGGGATCATGATCGGCGGCCGATTGGGGTCGGGTCACGCAGCGAAAGCGGATAGCCGCACGGGAACGCGCCTCGCGCCCCACTGACCCGGCTGCGCCTCGAAGACACCGGCGCACGGCGCCCCGCACCGCAGGCAACAACCGTCCTGCGTCAGATTCCAAGCGGTCAGCACGTACCAGTCACGCCCCACGAGCGTGGCGCCGCATTGATGGCAGTAGGTACTGCCGCCCGCCTCGTCGTGCACGTTGCCAGTGTAACAATAGCGTAAGCCGTTCCTCACCGCGATCTGCCGCGCCCGGCTTAGCGTCGACCCCGGCGTGTGCGGCTTATCCATCATCTTCCAGTCAGGGTGAAAGGCCGTGAAATGGAGCGGCACGTCCGGTCCCAGATGTTCGATGAACCACTGCGTCAGATTTTCGATCTCGTCCTCCGAGTCATTCTCGCCCGGGATCAGCAGCGTGGTTACTTCGAACCAGACATTCGTCTCCTTCTTCAGGTACACAAGCGTCTCCAGCACCGGCTCAAGATGCCCGCCCGTAATCTTCCAATAGAAGTTCTCGGTGAATGCCTTGAGGTCCACGTTGGCGGCATCCATGCATCGGTAAAACTCCACGCGTGGCTCTGCACAGATATATCCAGCTGTCACTGCGACAGCCTTGACCCCGCGATCGTGACATGCGCGTGCGACATCGATTGCGTACTCCATGAAGATGACCGGATCGTTGTAGGTGAAGGCGACGCTGCTGCAGCCGAGCGCCTCGGCCACACGGGCGATCTTCTCCGGCGACGCCTCGTCGGCCAGCGTGTCGATCTCGCGCGACTTGCTGATGTCCCAGTTCTGACAGAACTTGCAGGCAAGATTGCATCCGGCGGTGCCGAAGGAGAGCACCGGCGTGCCCGGCAGAAAGTGATTGAGCGGCTTCTTCTCGATAGGGTCGATGCAGTAACCGCTGGAACGGCCGTAGGTCGTGAGAACAATCTGCCCGCCTTGGTTGGCCCGCACAAAACAGAGGCCGCGCTGACCCTCGTGCATCTTGCAGGCGCGCGGACAGACGTCGCACTGCACGCGGCCATCCTCCAGGGCATGCCAGTATCGCGTCGCCACCACGGTCGTGATTTCAGGGCGGCTCATATCTTGCTCAATAGCTCAATGTCCCCCTTCGGTCAATAGCTGCCGATCGACTGCACCCATATTGACCCTCCAGGACTGCCCCACGGGGCGGCGCAGCCTGTGCGATTGGTTGCAGCAAGAAGCAGGGGATCCGCCCGGCCGGCCATGGCCGTCTTGCAGCGGGCATCGCAACTCCATGAAAATAGGCGTATGGGGAACGCGAACCGCTTCGGAATACTCCGACCCTTGCGCCGGACCCAGCCGTCCATCCTGGCGGCTTCGCCGCCGCGCGCGACGGGATCCGTCGGCGGCGTGGACCGGTGGTTCGCACGCACCATACTTGCCGCTGCCGGCCAGCCGGCCATTGCCATCGTGCTTTGGAACGGCGAAGAGATCGCCCCGCCCGGCGCGCAGCCGGTGGTCCAGCTCTTGTTCCGCAGTCGCCGGGCCCTGTACGGATTGGCCGTCAACCCGGAGCTCAATTTTGGCGACCTGTACAGTACCGGGCAGATCGACATTGAGGGCGACTTCCTTGCCGGGCTGGAAACGGTCTACCGAGCGATGTCGGCCCCGACTCTGCCCTGGTACGGGCGTGCGCTCAGGCGGATCAGCCAGTACCGGCCGCGTGCGAACACGCTCGACCAATCGCGCAGCAACATACGTCATCACTACGATCTTGACAGTGACTTCTACAGCCTGTGGCTCGATCAGGCGTTGCAATACACCTGTGCGTACTACCCCGCCCCGCAGCTGACGCTCGAGCAGGCGCAAATCGCCAAGATGCATCACATCGCCCGCAAGCTCTGTCTGCAGCCCGGCCAGCGCGTCGTCGAGGCCGGCAGCGGCTGGGGAGGCCTTGCCCTGTTCCTTGCCAGACGCTACGGCGTGCATGTGCGCAGCTACAACATTTCGCACGAACAGGTTCGCTATGCCCGCGAGCGCCTCAAGCAGACTGATCTGGGCGACCGCGTCGAGTACGTCGAGGATGACTATCGCAACATTTCCGGCACCTATGACGTCTTCGTCTCGGTGGGCATGCTGGAACACGTGGGTCCCGCCAATTACGATGGCCTCGGCCGTGTGATCGAGCGCTGCCTTAGCGACCGGGGCATGGGACTCATCCACAGTATCGGACGCAACCGCGCGCAGCCCATGAACGCCTGGATCGAGCGGCGCATCTTCCCCGGTGCTTATCCGCCGGCGCTGCGTGAAATGATGGACATTTTCGAGCCGCAGAGGTTCTCCGTGCTCGATGTTGAGAATCTCCGCCTGCACTACGCGCGCACGCTGACCGCCTGGCTGGAGCGCTTCGAGGCCAACGCCGACGTCATCGAAGAGACGTGCGATGAGGTGTTCGTGCGCGCCTGGCGGCTATATCTTCTGGGCTCTGTTGCTGCCTTCAACGTCGGCGCCCTGCAGCTGTTTCAGGTCGTGTTCACCCGCGCGGACAACAACGATGTACCGTGGTCGCGCGCTCACTTTTACCGGGAGCATCCTTGAACGCGGTTGCGCGGCAGGTGGATGTCCTGATCGTCGGAGGCGGGCCGGGCGGTTCGTCGGTTGCCTGGGGATTGCGCGGTGCCGGACTCTCCGTGGCAGTGCTGGACAAAGCCTCCTTCCCGCGCACTAAGGTGTGCGCGGGCTGGATCACGCCAGCGGTAGTCCAGGCGCTGCAACTAGACCTCGCTGACTACGCCAGGACTCGTATTATTCAGCCCATCCACGGCTTTCGCGTCGGCCTCATCGGCGGCAACACCCTCGACCTCGATTACCCCGGCGATCCGGTGAGCTACGGTATTCGCCGGTGTGAGTTCGATCACTACCTGCTCACGCGCTCAGAGGCCAAGTTGTGGGAGGGCGAGGCTTTTCGGGACATGCGGCGCGAGGAGGACGGGTGGCTGGTGAACGGTAATACCCACGCGCGGCTCGTGGTCGGTGCCGGCGGCCACTTCTGTCCCGTCGCCCGTGCGCTGGGCGCACGGCTCGGCCAGAGCGAACAGGTCGTCGCTGCGCAGGAGGTGGAGTTTGAGTTGAACGCCGCACAGCAGGCGCGCTGTCGGGTCCGGCACGATGTGCCGGAACTGTACTTCTGCCCCGATCTGAGGGGCTACGGCTGGATATTCCGCAAAGGCGACTGGCTGAACGTCGGCCTGGGCCGAGAAGACAACCATCGTCTCGGAGACCACGTTAGAGATTTCTTAGCCTGGCTCAAGACGGCGGGTCGCGTACCGCCTGACATGCCGGATCGCTTCCAGGGTCACGCCTATCTGCTCTATCATCATGCGGTCCGGCCGGAGACCGCGGACGGCGTGCTCCTGGTCGGTGACGCAACAGGGCTTGCCTATCCGCAGAGCGGCGAGGGCATCCGGCCCGCTATCGAATCCGGCTTGTTGGCGGCCGCCGTGATACGCGAGACGAACGGCGATTACCGCGAGTCACCCCTCGCTGCTTATGGCGAACATCTCGCGATCAGGTTTGGCCGCCGACACGCTGCCTCCACAAGCCCCATGCGTGTTCCGCATGCGTTGAAAACGCGGATTGGCCGTGCTCTCCTCGGCACGCGCTGGTTCAATCGGCACTTCGTCATCGATCGCTGGTTCCTGCATCGCCATCAGCCCGCCTTCCTCGGTGCCTCCGCTGGCTGAAGACCACGGAACCACGAAGCGGCGCCTGGCCGCGCGCGGCGACGCGATCATGGACGCGGATCCGTACAGAACGCCGGCGGCGCGCCTCACCGCCGAGCACAAGGCGCCATCGCTGGCGCGCTCGATACTTGGTCCAGTGGCGGGCGCCGCCGTGGATATCGTCGGCACAATGCTATTCGGGGTGATCGCAACCACAGCGCTCGCTCTCTGGCTTGCCTCCGAGGGCACCGCGCCCGAAACGCTCGCCCAACAGGTGGAAGCCATTGCCGCAGCGCCTGTCGTTTACGTGCCGAGCGCATTCATCGGACTTGCCTGCCTGCGCCGTGTCGGCGAGGTTGACGCTACCGCCCTCTGCTCGAGGTGCGATCCGCGCACGGCGGCAAACTCCCGATCAGGCCCCAACCAGTGCCACCGGGATTGACGCCTGTCCGCTAAAACACCATCCTACTGCGGCGCCCACGAGCCCCAGGAGTGCCAGCACCGCCAGTGCAGTTGCGTAGCCCTTCAACACCGCCGCTCCACCCTGACACGCGCAACCTTGCCGTGATATCCGCCAGTCGCTTAAACTGCTCGGGCTGGTCTTGACAATCTCCGGATAGCGCTGCCGAGGGCTCAGTCCGTCCCGATGCAGGCGCTGCGGAGCGCCGGAATTAAACGCTGTGAGGGGCTTTTCCAGCGCCATGATTTGAGCTATTGTTTATGAGGTACTGTTCGGTACCACGAGGGACTGAGCAGATCTGCCTAAAACACAACCACTAAATCCCAGGAGGTTACATGAAGAAAGACGCCTTGACAGTGGCCCTTGCGGTCACCCTTGTCGCGGCTCCCCTGGCCTATGCAGCCGAGAACCCGTTCCAGTCCGATGAGTTCTCCGGCGGCTACATGGTCGCTGCTGAAGGGAGAGACATGGCGGGCAACACAGTGATGATGCCCGATAACTTCACTTATGGTGGAGACAACACCGGCGCCTACGCAGGTGGCAAGATTGGCACCGGTGCGAAGGATCCGGCAGTGTGCGGCACCTACACTGACGACAAGTGCTCGATCACCTACGTCAAGTAGTCGCCTCTTAGTCGAAAAAAACAGAAAAGCCCTTTATCGACTTAGAGAAACCCCGCAGAACGCGGGGTTTTTTTTCGCCCGGAGATGGATTGAGCGTGGACCCACCAGTTTTGTGCGCGCTCGAGCCGTATCGGTCCGAACCCCTTAATTGCTGTACGGGTAGCGCCTAAGGAACCTCTGATTAAGTCAGAGGTTCCTGCGGCACAGGGATGTGCCGCTATCTTCGGCGGCGGCAAGCCGTTGAAGATGAAGCAAAGCAAAAACCACGCTTTTTGCTTTGCGTGCTCTGAGAAGTCCAGGATGGGCTTATTCAGAGCTTCCCTAAATCCCAGCCAGTTCGCGCAGCCCAACAGGCCGCATTATTATCGTGGATGGTAGCGGGAACCTGAGGACGCGGAGCAGTTCGAAAAGCGGGTAAATACCGCTGCTCACTGTGGCGCTCAGCGGCCTTCGAACCTGTGAAACGGGCGTGTCGGTCGCGCTTCGATCCCCGTCGGTGTCGTGATCTGAAACAGGGCCGGCAGGTTATGCCTCTCAGCGAGTGCATGGCCCCTCTCGGGTCCAATCACAAGCAGTGCCGTCGACATTGCATCAGCGCGCATGCAACTCTCCGCAATCACGGTGACAGATACGCCACTGTGACGCACTGGCCAGCCACTCGCTGGGTCGATCTCGTGTGGGTAGCGTTCCCCGTCGACCTCGAAGTAGTTCCGGTAATTTCCTGACGTGGAAAGGCCGACACCGTCGAGTTCCACCACTTTCTCGACCCCGCCGTTAGCCCGTTCAATTGCGACCCGCCACTTCCCGCCATCCGGCCTGCGTCCATGGGCGTAGACCTCGCCGCCCAGTTCCACTAGGAAATCCCCGACTCCATGTCCCTTCAGCAAGGCGGCGAGGCGATCAACGGCAAAGCCAGGGGCAATCGCGTTCAAATCCACACGCACGCCGGCGTTGTCCTTGCGCACAGCGGGCGGGTCCGCTCGCGCTTGGATGCGGCGATAACCTACGGTTGTCTTCGCCGCCGCGATCTCGGCCGTACTCGGGATGCGGGGCTCGCGACGCTGGGGTCCGAAACCCCACAGGTCCACCAGCGGCCCCACGGTGATATCCAACGCCCCCCCGCTCCACTCGCTCAAGCGCAGCGCTTCGCTCACCACGGTGACAACGTCAGCGGAGACCGGCACCCAGTCGGTCGTTGCGGACAGGTTGAAACGTGAAAGTTCAGAGTCGGCACGATATGTCGACATCTGCCGGTCGATCGCATCGAGGATGGCGGTGACACCCGGCTGCAACTCAGATCGCAGCGCCACGCTGTCTGCCGGCGCCACATACTTGATCTCGTAGGTGGTGCCCATGCTGTATCCCCAGATCGTCTCGAGGCCGAAGCGATCCCTTGTGCCGCAGCCGGAAAGCCAACATGCTGCAAGTAGCAGCAGCGCGCAGGTTGCGAGGCGCCTTGCAATGAACCTCAATCCGGCAGGACAGTCAGAAAAGAGTAAAATTCGCCACACACCGGCACCATGGCGCCGCCAGGCCTCCCGTAATCGACGACACGATCGCACGGACCACATTCGCCAGCATCCCCTCCGCGAGCATGAACGATAGCGCCCAGCCATCGCCCAAGACCGCGCGCCAGGCCATACTGGCACTGCGGGAATATATCAAGGCGCGCATTATCGGCCAGGACGACCTCGTCGAGGCACTGCTCATCGCCCTGCTCACCGATGGACATCTCCTCGTGGAAGGTGCACCGGGTCTTGCCAAGACGCGCGCTGTACGTGTCCTGGCCGACGGATTAGACGGTACCTTTCACCGCATCCAGTTCACCCCGGACCTGCTGCCCTCGGACCTGACTGGCACGGAGATTTACCGGCCGCAGGACGGGTCGTTCCGCTTTCAGCGGGGACCGCTCTTTCACAATCTGGTACTCGCCGATGAGATCAATCGCGCGCCGGCAAAGGTGCAGTCCGCGCTGTTGGAGGCAATGGGAGAGCGGCAGATCACGGTTGGCCAGAGCACCTATGCGTTGCCGGAACTGTTCCTCGTGATGGCTACCCAGAACCCGCTGGAGCACGAAGGCACCTATCCCCTGCCAGAAGCGCAGTTGGACCGCTTCCTGATGCACGTGCGAATCGACTATCCCGACGCCGGGGAGGAGGAGCAGATACTCAAGCTGGCCCGGATGGAGGCACGGGAAACGCCGGAGCCCGCTGGACGCCGGCCGGCGCCCCGCATTCTGCAACAAGACGTGTTCGCCGCGCGGCGGGCGGTACTGGATCTGTACATGTCCGAAAAGCTCGAGCAGTACCTGCTGCAAATCGTGCTGGCAACGCGCGATGCGGGCGTCTACGGACAAGAACTGGGCCGCTGGCTGGAGTACGGCGCGAGCCCGCGCGGCAGCATCGCGCTGGACCGTTGCGCCCGCGCACGGGCCTGGCTGCAGGGCCGCGACTACGTCAGCCCGGATGACATTCAGGCCGTGGCGCCCGACATCCTCCGCCATCGCCTCATACTCAGCTACGAAGCGGAGGCCGACGCGGTGACTGCCAACCGGGTCATCGCCGAACTGCTCGCGCGGGTTGCGGTGCCTTGAATCCGGTTGCGGTTACGCTGGCGCAGCTGGTGCAACTGGCGCCGCAGGCGGAGAGACTCGCGCTCTGGTCGACGACTCCGCGCGCCGCTCAGGTCGGGAGCAACTACGCCGTATTCAAAGGCCGCGGCATGGAATTCGCCGAGTCTCGTCCTTACGAACCCGGTGACGACGTGCGGCTCATCGACTGGCGGGTGACGGCGCGCACCGGCCGCGCGCATACCAAGCTGTTCCGCGAGGAGCGCGAACGGCCTGTGGTCATCTGGGTCGACTGTCGCGCACATATGTTCTTTGCCACTCGGGGCGTGTTCAAGACGGTCATGGCGGCGCATCTCGCCGCGCTGGCGGCGTGGGCCGCGCGCGCGCACGGTGACCGGCTGGGAGGGCGTGTCTGCGGCGAAGGCGAGGAGTTTCTGCTGGAACCCGATCGCGGCAGGCGCGGCGTGCTGCGCTTCCTGCGCGCGCTCGAGCGCGGCTGCTCCTCACCGCCCGCCGCGGAACCGGCGGACGCGGCCGCGGTCAGGTTGCGTCGATCGCTCATGAGTTTGCGGCGCAGTGTGCGCCCGGGCACGGTGGTCTTCCTCATCAGCGACTTTGATGACATGCACGATCCGCTGCGCGAGCTGCTTGCCGATCTGTCGCGGCATTGCGAGTTGACGCTTTGCTTCGTCTACGATCCGCTGGAGGCCGATCTGCCGCCGCCAGGGGACTATCCGATCGCCGGGACGCGTGGCCGCCAGGCTGTGCTCTTCGCCGGCGACGGCCTGCTGCGCAGCCGCTATCGGCAGCGTTTTCACGCGCGGCAGCGTGCCCTGCAGGACATGGCTTGGGCGCATCGCGCGCGATTCATCTCCGTCGCCACAACCAGCGATCCGCTGCGGCAACTACGCAGCGCCTGCAACCAGGGCAGCACGACGGCTACACGCAGAGCGGTATGAACCCGGAGGAGATCCCGCTTCGCGACATCCATCCGCCGGCGCCGGTGTCGTGGTGGCCGCCCGCACCCGGGTGGGGGATTCTGGCGCTCCTGATCATCGCCGCTGTTACCTGGCTGCTGATGCGAGGATGGCTTCGGCGTCATCACACGCGCGCGACGGCCACCACGCTTAGCGAAGAGGTGTGGGGGCGCTGGCGCCAGATCCACGCCCTTCGCTCGCGCGGCACGGATGATTCAACGGTGGCGGCTGAACTGTCCTCCCTTGTGCGACAGGTCGCCCTCTCGGCGCATCCGCGCCATGAAGTGGCTGGCCTCACGGGCCAGGCGTGGCTGGCGTTTCTTGATCAGGGATTGGGCGGCGAGGCCTTTCGCGCTGGCGCGGGCCGCCTGCTGGCGACCGTGCCCTATCGTGGGGTTGAAGCCGTCGATATGGGGCCATGCCTGGATCTCTGCGAACAATGGTTGCGCGCCACGCTTGCGCGTTTATCGACTTCCCACTGACGAAGATGCTCAGCTTCGAATGGCCATGGCTGTTTCTGCTGCTGCCGCTGCCGTGGCTGATCCGCCGCGTGCTATCCCCCGCCAATCCGCCAGCGGGGGGAGCATTGAGGGTGCCATTTTTTGATGCGCTGGCGGCCGATAGCCGCCGCTCGCCGCTCGCCGAGCGGCGTCACTGGCTATGGCTCGGTGTACTTGCCTGGGGCCTGCTCGTCGCCGCCGCCGCCCGGCCGCAGTGGCTGGGTGAACTGCAGGCGGTGCCGTTGAGCGGCCGCGATATTATGCTTGCCGTGGACCTGTCGCGAAGCATGGAACAGACCGACTTCGAAGTGTTTGGCGAGGTCATCGACCGGTTGGCCGCCGTCAAGCGCGTGGCCACGGGGTTCATCGATCGCCGCGCCGGCGATCGCCTCGGGCTCATTGTTTTCGGGGAGCGCGCCTATCTGCAGGCACCGCTCACCTTCGATCGCACGACCGTGAAGACCCTCCTGGCGGAAGCGGCGATCGGCATGGCGGGCGACGCCACGGCGATCGGCGACGCCATCGGGATCGCGGTGAAGCGTCTGCGCGGCAAGGGCGTGGAGAATCGCGTTATCATCCTGCTCACCGACGGAGCCAATACGGCCGGCGAGATCGAACCGTTGAAGGCCGCGACACTGGCAGCCAAGGCCGGGCTGCGCATCCACACCATCGGGATCGGTGCGGACGAGGCGCGGGTGCGGCAGATGTTTGGCACCTTCCGCGTCAACCCGAAACTCGATCTTGACGAAACCACGCTGCGGGCAATTGCCGAACGGACCGGCGGGCGCTATTTCCGTGCCCGTGACAGCGATGAGCTCGCCGGGATCTACCGCCTGATCGATGAGATCGAACCGGTGGAACAGGAGCCGCAGCAGTTCCGGCCCGTCATGGCGTTGTTCCCATGGCCGCTGGCAATGGCCTTGTTTCTTACCGTCTGGCTCGCCTTCATCCGGCTGCGAATGGTGCTGTGATGAGCCTGGGAGCGATCCATTTGCTCCGACCGCTCTGGTTGCTCGCTCTGCTCGGGCTGCCGCTGCTGCTGCTCGCCATGCGCCGCGCGCAGGCACGCCTTACTCCCTGGCGCCGGGCTTGTGATCCGTCGCTCCTGCCGCACGTGCTCGCACGCAGTCCAGGCGTCGATGGACGCTCACGCCGCCAGCGACTCCTCGGCGCGCTTGCACTGGCGTATCTGATCGCTGTTCTCGCCCTGGCGGGACCGGCATGGAAGCAGTTGCCGCAGCCGCTTTACCGCGACCTCTCGGCCCTGGTCATCGCGCTCGACCTGTCGCGTTCCATGGACGCCACCGATATCAGTCCCAGCCGTCTCGCAAGGGCACGGTTCAAGATCGCGGACATACTCCGAGCGCGGCAAGCGGGCCTCACCGCCATGGTGGTGTACGCCGATGACGCCTACGGCGTCGTGCCGCTCACCGATGATGTGGCGACCGTCATCATCCAGTTGCCTGTGCTGGAGAGCGAACTCATGCCGGCGCAGGGAAGCCGTCCAGAGCGCGCCGTGCGCAAGGCGCTGGAGCTTTTTGAGCAGGCGGAGATCCCGCGCGGCGATCTCCTCCTTGTGACCGACGGCGTCACCCCCGCACAGGCCGATTCCATCGCGGCCATGTTGCGTGGTACGGCGTATCGCCTGTCCGTGTTGGGCGTCGGCACCGAGCGAGGCGTCGCCTTGCAGAGCCCCTCCGGCGAACCGTTTGTCGACGGGAGCGGACCGGTGTACAGCCGGCTGGAGAGCGCAGGCCTGCAAACCCTCGCGCAGCGAGGCAGGGGGTTGTATCAGCGTGTCGCCATCGATGACCGCGATGTCGAAGCGCTGGACCGCTTCTTTACCGTCCGCATCCACGCAGGGGCGGCGGCCACCAGAGATCTCCAGACAGAGCGCTGGCGCGAGGAAGGCCCCTGGCTGGTGTTGGCGCTGCTGCCGCTCGCGGCGCTCGCCTTCCGTCGTGGAGTCATCGTCGCCCTCTTCGTCGTGCTCCTGCCATGGCCACGCCAGGCCACAGCGGCGGGATCATGGACGGACCTGTGGCAGCGCCCTGAACAGCAGGCGGCGGATGCGCTCGCGCGGGGCGATGCTGAGGCGGCTGCGCTCCTGTTCAAGGATCGGCGTTGGCAGGCCGCGGCCAGGTATCGCGCCAGCGACTACGCAGGGGCTCTCCA
Organism: Chromatiales bacterium; assembly: GCA_052388435.1. GTDB lineage: Bacteria > Pseudomonadota > Gammaproteobacteria > JAJPIJ01 > JAJPIJ01 > JBQTIC01. The sequence goes on from JBQTIC010000094.1 coordinate 21,599, forward strand.
GGCCCTGCGTGGGCTTGAGACCGCCACTGACCACTACAACCGGGGCAACGCGCTGGCGCGGCTCGGCCAGTACCAGGACGCCATCGCTGCCTATAATCGGACGCTGGCGCTCGCTCCCGAGGACAGAGATGCGCGCCACAACCGCAACCTCCTGCAGAGGCTGCTTGAAGGCGGTGCGGCCGGCAGCAGCGGCCCGGCATCTGCCGGAGGCGGCGAGGAATCTGCGAGCCGCGCCGGGAAACAGGGTGCGGAAGGCGCGCAGGACCCCGCCTCGCGCGGCGAGCGCCAGTCCAGCGCGCGGGGTCGAGACTCCCAACCCTCCCCTGCAACGCCCGGTTCAGAGGAGAGTGAAAGCAAGGCTGCAAAGGAAGGCGATGCGCGCGAATCGCACGGGCGTGCGCAAGACGAGAGCGATAAGCCTGCCTCAGCGGCGGGGACGCCGGGCGAACGGGAGCAAAGCCGCGAAATGGCACAGGCCGATGAGCAATGGCTGCGCCGCATCCCCGACGACCCGGGTGGCCTGCTGCGGCGCAAGTTCTACTTGCAGTATCGCCAGCACCGCGCCGATGAGGCGAACGCGCAGCCATGGTGAGCCACACCGGCGTGTTGACTCAATGGGGCGCGCGATGGCTCGCGCGCGGACTGGCTGCATGGCTGCTCGCACTCCTCGCCGCACACGCGGCGGCCGGCGAAGCTTCCGTCGCAGGGAGCATCGATCGCGACACCGTCAACGAAGGTGAAAGCCTGGTCGTCACATATAGCGCGCAGTCGGCAGACGACGATCCCGACTTCTCCCCGCTGCAAACCGATTTCGAGGTGCTCGGCACCACTCGGCGCAGCGATCTCACGCTCATCAACGGCCGCTTCTCCAAGTCCACCACCTGGCAGCTCAATCTGCGGCCGAAGCGCAGTGGCGAACTGCAGATCCCGCCGATCCATTTCGGCGATGACGTAAGTCCGGTGCTGACGATTATGGTGAACCCGGCTGCGGCAGGCGCCGGCAGGGAGGCGGATGCCGGTTTGTTTTTTGAGGTACAGGCCACACCGGAGCGACCTTTCGTCCAGCAGCAAATCCTCTACACCGCCCGACTCTATGCCCCCCAGGACATCGAGCTGGTGGAGACGGAGTTCGGCGCGCCTGCGATCAGCGGCGGCGATGCGCTGGTGGTTGCACTGGGCAAGGCGCGTGATGTCGAGGAGTGGCGCGACGACACGCGCTATCGGATCATAGAAGGCCGATTCGCGGTCTTTCCCCAGCGCAACGGCCGCGTGACCATCGGTCCCATCGTCTTCGAAGGCCAGGTTATCGAGGGCGCGGCTTCGCTGTTGAACCCCTTTTCGCAGGCCATCCGCACGCATCGGGTGTCGTCCGCGGCAGTGACGATCGAGGTCCGGCCCATCCCAGCCGAGTTCCAGGGTAACCACTGGCTGCCCGCGCGGTCACTGACGCTGCATGAAACGTGGTCCGATGACAGCGATAGACTGCCGGCTGGCGAGCCGGTCACGCGGACGCTGTCGCTGCTCGTCGAAGGCCTTACCGCCGGACAGTTGCCTGAGTTTGCCACCGCCGATATTGCGCGACTCAAGGTCTATCCCGGTGCGCCAACGCTCGATGACCAGTATCGCGGCGATGGTGTCACTGGCCTGCGGCAGGAGAAGCTGGGCATCATTGCGACCGCCAACGGCACCTACACGCTGCCGGAGCTGCGGGTGCCCTGGTGGAACACGGAGACCAACCGCATGGAGGAGGCGGTCCTGCCCGCGCGCACCCTTCGTGTCCAAGGGGCAGCCAGCACTGCTGCGCGTTCACCGGCCGCCACCGAGCCGGCAGTGACGACCACCCTCCCCGCCATCTCGATGCGGAAGACCGGCGCCTCGTGGTGGCCGTGGATCTCCGCGTTGCTTGGCGCCGGCTGGACGTTCACGTTGCTCGCCTGGGGCTGGTCCAGACGGCCTGCATCGGCTGCACGCCCGCCCCGATCACCCGATCGGCGCCGGCTCGCAGAACAGGTGATAGCGAGCAGTCGTCAGCACAACGCCGCGGCCACGCGCACTGCATTGCTGCAATGGGCAGGAGCCGGGTCGAAGCAGGCGACACTGGAGAGCGTCGCTGCAAGATACCCGGCACTCGCAGAAGCCATTGACGCGCTCAACCAGGCGCTGTTCGGTGAGGGCGCGGCGCCGTGGCGGGGCGACTGTTTGGCCGAGATGTTCGCTTCCGTCAGCCGCCAGGCGGAACACAACGGAGCGCCGGTCGGGGTGCCGATGTCACTGGTGCCTCTCTATCTCAGCACCGACCACCCTCGCAGATAGCCAGCACAAAACGATGTGTCGGTGGAGTCCGCCCGGCCACACCTCGCATCCGCTCGCCCCGCAGCGCTTACCGTCGTTCCCGGACCCGGACCTTACCGGGCCCCGCAAACTCCTGGTCGCGGACGAGCTACCCAGGAGATGCCCGACGAAATCAGACTTTTCGCCCCGCCGCCCCCGTATGCGAGGGATGGTATTCAAAGACAGCGCCATCTCCGTGATCTTCCTTGCAAAAAAAGCTGACTGACCATGCCCTGGCGCGGGTTTCTAACCTATAGTTGTAAAGAGCGATGACGCTCGGGAGTGGCGTCGCGGCGCTTCCGCAGTGCGGGTCGACCCGTTGGGAGGGAGTCAGAGCGGAGCGCCGAAACCCCGCCGGCCTCCATTCGGCCGCGCGTGGAACAATTCTATCCGGTTCACCGCCCGGGCCGGGTCGGCGGCGCTGCGGCACGCTGGCTTGCGCCAGTGCGGCGCGATTGTTGCTTGACACGGCCGGTCGCGGCGCTTGCCGGGAGCGGGGATGGCTCTGCGCTCTCCGCGGAATCGGCGGAGCCTGGCATGCGCATAGTGAGGGTCCATGAACGACTTCCACCAGCAGTCGCCACAGCCGCCCGGGCAGGTCGAGGGGCAGACCGAGTCGCTCGCTTCCGGCTCACGCGATACCTCGCCGGCTCGGCTCGATCAGGTCCTTAAGGATTACGAAAGCCGCTACCGCGCACTGATCGACAGCACCGCAGCCGGTTACCTGGTGATTGACGCGCACGGACGCGTAATCGATGCCAACGAAGCCTACGCGCGCCTCACGGGCCATCAGGCCGTGTCTGAAATCCTCGGCCACAGCATTCTCGAGTGGACGGCCAAGGACGACGTGACCCGGACTGTCGAGGAGATTCGCCACTGCCTTGCGCACGGCTTCACGCGGGGTCTGGAGGTCCACTACGCGGACCGCGACGGCCACCTCACGCCGCTGTCGATCAACGCCAGCATCGCCAACACGATCGACGGACCGTGCATCGTGGCACTGTGCCGCGATTTGCGCGTCCGGGTCGCGACCGACGCGCCGCTGCCGGACCGCCAGCAGCGGTCACTTGATCACCACCACGCCCTGTCGCAGATCCTCACCAGCCCCGCCTTTTTGCAGCAGAACCTCGACGAACTGTTCACACTCGTCACGCGCACCGTGGCTGAAGTCCTGCGCATCGAGCGAGCAAGCATCTGGCGTTTGAACGACGTGCGGACACTCTTGCGCTGCGTGAGCGGGTTTGAGCGCAGCGGCCCGCGGCAGGTGGCCGGCATGGAGCTGGAGGCCGATTCCTACCGCGCCTACTTCCGCGCGCTCGAGAATAACGAACCGATGCTCGTCGATAATGTCGACTCCGACCGGCGCACCGACGAGTTGTCGAAAAGCTACCTGCGGCCGTTCGGCGTCACCGGCATCATGGATATGCCGATCCTCGTCAACAGCCGCCTCGACGGCGTGCTTTGCCTGCAGCAGGTCGGCACCGCGGAGCCGTGGCGTCCCGGGGACAGGCTGTTCGTTGCCTCCGTCGCCAATCTCATTGCGCTCGCAGTTGAGCAGCGGGAGCGGCGACGCGCCGAGGAGTCCTTCAAGCAGAGCGAGGAGCGCTATCGCCAGCTCGTCGAGCTGTCGCCGGACGCCATTCTGGTCATCCAGCATGATCGCATCACGTTCGCCAATCCGGCCGCGCTGTCGATGCTCGGTGCGCGCGAGCCGAGCCAGGTGCTGGGCGAGGGGCTCTTCCACTTTGTCCATCCGCTCTATCACGACACCGCCCGCAACCGCCTGCGGCTGAGCGCGCGCCTGGGCGCCACCATCCCGTTCGTCGACGAAAAGTATGTGCGGCTCGACGGCACGGTACTCAACGTCGAAACCACCTCGGGGCCGTATCGAGATGAGCAGGGCGAGGGCATTCAGGTCATCGTTCGTGATGTCAGCGCCCGTAAGCACACCGAGCACCGCCTGGAGAACAGCGAACAACGTCTGGAGCTCGCGGTCGGTGCGGCGGGGCTGGGTTTCTGGGACTGGAACCTGCGAACCGGCGACGCCTACTTCGACCAGCGCTGGCTCGACATGCTCGGCTACACGCGCGAGGATTTTCCGCAGAACATCGGCGGCTGGGAAGAGCTTGTTCACCCTGCCGATATGCCGCGGATCATCGCCGCCAGCCGCGCCCACGCCGAGGGTGCGACACCCTACTACGACAGTGAGCACCGCCTGCTGAACAAGGCGGGCGAGCGGCGCTGGATACACGACAGGGGGAAAATCGTCGAACGCGATGAGGAGGAGCGCCCGCTGCGGGAGATCGGGACCTCCGTCGACGTGACCGAGCGCAAGATTCAGGAGGAGGCCTTGCACGCCGGCGACGCGAGGTTTGCGCGCTTCTTTCAGTCCAACCCTCCGCCCGGCATCATTGGCGATTTCCCCGAGGGCCGCATCATCGAGGTCAACGAAGCATTCCTGCGCAGCACCGGGTGTGCGCGCGAGGATGTCATCGGCCAGCCGGCCGCGGATCTCGTCCCCAGGATGGATGGCGCAGAGGAACTCGAACAGCGCGTGATCGAACGCACCGCGGAGCTGGAGGCAAACAATGCCGCGCTGCGCGCCGTGGAGGCACGCCAGCTCGCGCTTCTCGATGCCGTACCCGATGCGATATTTCGCATCAGCCAGGATGGCACCGTGCTCGACTTCTCCGCTCCGCGGGGTGACCCGTTTATCTCTCCGGAGCGTCTCCTCGGGTACAACCTGCGCGACCTTGACCTGGAACCTGCGACACTTATCGAGATGCTTGCAACCATCGGGCGCGCGCTTGCGAGCGGGACCATCGAGACCCTGGAGTATTCGCGGTCGACCCCGCACGGCGCGCGTGCCTACCAGGCGCGTGTGCTGAGCAGCGGCGATAACGAGGTAGTGGCGATGGTCCGCGACATCACCGAGCGCAAGCAGATCGAAGGCGCGCTGCGCGCAAGCGCAAGCGATCTCCGCGCCGCGCAGGCTATCGCCCGCCTGGGCAGCTGGGAGATGAACGTCGTCAACCTCGACGACCTGGACGCCAACCCCGTGCGCTGGTCCGATGAGATGTTCCGGATCCTCGGCTACCTGCCAGGCGAGGTGCGCGCATCGGGCGAGCATCTGCTGGCCGCCGCGCATCCTGACGATCGGCCCCGCCTGCGCGACGCCCTGATTGCGGCCCTGCGTCACGGCGAGCACCTCGACATCGAACATCGGATCATCCGGCCCGACGGCACGGAAAGGTTCGTGCATATGCGATCGGACGTTATCTACGATGATCGGGCCGGGGGGGCGCTCAAGGTGCTAGGGGTCGCGCTGGACATCACCGAGCGCAAATTGACAGAGGAAGCCCTGCGCCTGAGCGAGGAAAGGCTGCGCCGGATAGTTGACGCGGTCCCCCACCTCATCTACGTGAAGGATATCGCTGGACGCTTCATCGTTGCCAATCAGGCGGTGGCCGACCTGTTCGGCACCTCGGTGGACGGTCTCCGCGGCAGAACCGAGGCGGAATTGATCGGCGTAGCAGAGCAGGTCGCGCGTTCGCGCGAAACCGATCTCGACGTCATGCTGACTGGCCAGCCCAGGCTGATCCCCGAGGAAACCATCTTCGACGTTCATGGCAACGAGCATGTGCTCGAGACCATGAAACTTCCCTTCACCTTCTCCGGCACCAGTCTGCCCGCGGTCCTCGGCGTCTCCACCGACATCACCTATCGCAAGCAGGCCGATGACTCGATCCGCGAGCTGAACGAGGAGCCGGAGACGGCCGTCCTGAAACGCGCCGCCGAGATCGAGACCGCAACCCGTGAGCTGGAAGGCTTCAGCGAGTCGGTCTTGCACGACCTCATCGCGCCGCTGCGGAGCATTGACGCCTGGAGTCTCGCCATGATCGAGGGCTACGGAGACCGACTTGATGAGCGTGGACGGCAGACCTTCGTGAACGTGCACAGCGAAGCGCAGCGCATGAACCGGCTGATCGGCGACATGCTGGAGCTCTCGCGAGTCACAGGCGCGGAGATGCGTCACGACCCTGTCGACCTGACCGCGATGGCGGAAGAGATCATCGCGGGTCTGCGCCGGGGATACTCCGACCGCAATCTCGCGTTTGTCGTTGAACCGCACTTAACCACCGCCGGCGATGCGACGCTGCTGGGCACGGCGCTGCGGCACCTGCTCGAAAACGCCTGCAAGTCTACCGGCACGCGGGATAACGGCCGCATCGAGATGGGGATGAGCATCGAGAACGGCGAGCCGGTGTTCTTTGTCCGCGACAACGGCGTGGGTTTCGATATGGCGTGCGCCGACAGGCTATTCGTCCCGTTCTGGCGTCCGCACCGCGCGACGGAGTTTCCCGGCTCAGGCGTCGGCCTCGCGATCGTGAGGCGGGTCGTGCAGCGGCACGGCGGGCGCGTCTGGGCAGAGGGCGTCGTGAATCAGGGCGCCGTGTTCAAGTTCACCCTGCCGATCTCTTGGTGAGCCGGGATACCGCCGCCACCGTTGAGTACCTTCGCCACAACTTCCGTGACGGCCCTCTGCTAAGATGTCTCAACATGCGCTTAGATGACCACCCGAACGCCCCGGCGGATCCCGCTGGCGACGGCGCAGCGGAGCAGATTACTCGTCCGTTAAGCGTACCCACCACGGCGCCTCTGCTGCGCGTCCTCATCATCCACGACTCGATGACCGACGCAGGACTGCTGTTGCGTCACCTCGAGCGCAGCGGCTACCTCATCGAACATGACGTGGTCGACAATCCTGCAGCCATGCGCGCCGCCCTCGCCGAGAAGCGGTGGGACGTAATCATTGCCGAGTACGTCCTGCCACAGTTCGACGCGACTTCCGCCCTGGAAGTATTGCGGGAGTCACAACAGGACATCCCGTTCATCGTCGTCGCCAGCAGCATCGGGGCGGACAGCGCCGTTCGCATGCTGATGGGCGGCGCACGCGACTACCTGCTCACGGAGAATCTCACCCGGCTGGTTCCCTCCATCCAGCGCGAACTGCGCGATGCGGCGGAGCGCCGCGAGCGCAAACGCATCGACGATCAATTGCGTATCTATGCACATGTCTTCGAGGGCAGTTGCGAGGCAATCATCGTCGCGGATGGCAGGAAGGCCATTCTCTCGGTGAACCGGGCGTTCACCGAGATCACCGGTTACAGCGCCGAGGAGGTCATCGGGCAGACTTCCGAGATCCTCAGTTCCGGCGGCTACGACCCGACGTTCTATCAATCCATCTGGGACGCGGTTAACGAGCACGGCTATTGGATCGGCGAGATCTGGGCGCGCAGGAAGTCCGGCGAGCTATACATGCAGTGGCTGTCCATTTCCGCAATCCGCGATGATCAGGGTTCGGTCACGCGCTACGTCAGCCAAGGGGTTGACATCACCAATCAGAAGCGCGCCGACGAGCGCATACACTACCTCGGGCATTATGATTCCCTGACCAAGCTGCCTAACCGAACGTTGCTCCACGATCGCATTTCCCGCGCCATCGCCGCCGCCGAACGCCATGGCATCCAGGCCGGGGTGATGTTCATCGACCTGGACCGATTCAAGAACATCAACGATTCACTGGGACATCCAACCGGCGACCGGTTGTTGCAGGCGGTGGCCGAGCGTCTGCGCGGTTGCGTGCGCGATAGCGACACCGTGGCGCGATTGGGCGGCGATGAGTTCGTCGTGGTGCTGCCGGAAACAGGCGCCGACGGCGCGACCCAGGTGGCGCAGAAGATCCTTACCAGCTTGAGCGGTCCGTACCAGATCGAGAGCTACTACCTCATCATCACGCCCAGTATCGGCATCAGCATCTATCCCAACGACGGCCAGGACATCCAAACACTCATCAAGAACGCCGACGCCGCTCTCTATCATGCCAAGGACAGCGGCCGCAATAACTACCAGTTCTTCACCCAGGAGATGAACATTGCCGCCTTCGAACGCATCTCGCTGGAAAACGGTCTGCGCGTGGCCCTGGAGCGCGGGGAGTTCGAGCTCTACTACCAGCCGCAGATAGAGCTGGCCAGCGGACGCGTGACCGCGGTCGAGGCATTGGTCCGCTGGAATCACCCGCAGTGGGGTATCGTACCGCCGGCGCTATTCATCCACGTGGCAGAGGACAGCGGAATCGTGGTGCCGCTCGGCAAGTGGATGCTGCGGCAGGCCTGCGCGCAGGTCGCACAGTGGCAGCGCAGCGGCTTCCCGTCGGTGCCGGTCGCAGTGAACATCTCCGCGGTGCAGATGCGGCACAAGGACTTCTCGCAGTTCGTGCAAAGTGTGCTCGAGGAAACGGGGCTGCCGCCGCATCTGTTGCAACTGGAACTCACCGAAAGCATTCTGATGCAGGACGAGGGCCGCAGCAGCCCCAGTCTGTATGAACTTTCCAAGATGGGGGTGCAGCTGGCGCTCGACGACTTCGGCACTGGCTATTCCAGTTTGACCTACTTGCGGCGCTTTCCCATCAACAAGCTGAAGATCGACCGCTCCTTCATACGCAACTGCGAGGATATTACCTCCGACGCGGCGATCGTTCGCGCCATCATCAATCTTGCGCACAGCCTCGGTTTGAAGGTGATCGGCGAAGGTGTGGAGACCGAGGGCCAGATGAAGGTCCTGCAGGCCGAAGGCTGCGATGACGTTCAGGGCTTTTATTTCAGCGCTCCGCAGCCCGCCCGCGAGTTGATGGGCTTTTTCTCTGTCACCGATGGGGAGTACGCCGCGCCCGGCCCGGCGCACGTCGGGGAGGCGGTCGACTCCTAGCGGTTGCCTGCAAACGCACTGATTGCCCGTATCACCGCCTGCGCAATGTCTGACAAAGTGATGACGCTACCGAATCCGTCGTTACGGCGAAAGGCGGACAAATGCGCCTGGAGTGCATTTGCGCGAGCATCCGCGAGTCCAAACGACGCGACCCATGGATGGGTCGCGCAACCCGGTGAAAACAAACAGTCTCTTGCCGGATGCCAACGTTCGCCGGCATGACCCTGCGTGGATCCGTCGAGAGGTTCCTTAACCGCACTTCGATTCGCCGCAGTTCAGGCAAGTGAGGCAATTGTCGAGCTGCACCATCGCCCGGGTCAGGCACTTCTGGCACAGCACGGCACCGTCCGGGAAATTCCCCGCCCCCTCTTGCGCCGCCTCACGCAGGGCCTGATCGTACTGCTTGCGTTTCTCTTCCATCAGCCGCTTGCGCCGTTCATCGAGCGGCTCATCCTTGAACAGACCGATCATGCGCAGGTGATGCTCGAGCACGTCGCCAATTTCCGCCACCAGCGACGGCATAAACCGTCCGCCCTTGCGGAAATAGCCGCCCTTCGGATCGAAGACCGAGCGCAGTTCCTCGACGAGAAACGTGACATCGCCGCCCTTGCGAAACACCGCGGAGATGATCCGCGTGAGGGCCACGATCCACTGGAAGTGCTCCATGCTCTTGGAGTTGATGAACATCTCGAACGGGCGCCTTAGCTCATATTCCGTGCCGGGATTGAGCACGATGTCGTTGATGGTCACATAGAGCGCATGTTCGGAATGCGGCGTCTTGATCTTGTAGGTGGAGCCGAGCAGCATCTCGGGACGCTCCACCTTTTCGTGCATGTGCACGACGTTGACGGCAGCCGCGCCGCTTGCCTCCGCCCGAGGCGCGTCGCGTGATATGGATGACGCCTCACCACCGGGCTTGACGACCGTGTAGTCGACAATGCGTTTGTCGATGCGCTTGACCATACTCAGCGTCGATTTCCTATTGTTAGAGGCTCTTATTGAGCCTTGCATTAAGAGTGAACTATTAGCAGTCATTCCTGCGAAAGCAGGAATCCAGTGAAATACTGGTGCCGGCTTCCGCCGGCATGACGAAAGGCTGTTCACCGATTCTGCAAGGCTCAGTA
>JBQTIC010000095.1:0-39058 GCA_052388435.1 Chromatiales bacterium
CGTCGCACCGGCGAGCGTACAGTGACTCAGAAGACATGGTGACAAACACCACTTCGATTAGCGTAAATGCGCGGCGCGAGCGATGTCGAACTGTCGGCTTCCGCTCTCCGCTCCGCGGCGTCGGCCCTTGACCACCTTCGCAAAACTTCGTTTTGCTCCTCGCTCAAGGGCGCCGCTCAGCTCCCGCTTCCGTTAGGTGGCTTACAAGCGTTGTCACCGAAAAGCTCCAACACACGAAAGGAAACACGCATGTCAAACCAGCAACAACCTCAACCCAGCCTCTATGAGCGCCTCGGCGGAATTTACCCCATCGCTGTCGTGGTCGATGACTTTATCGACCGCGTCATGACAGACGCCCGCCTCAATGCAAACCCGGCCGTAGACGAAGCTCACCACAAGGTGCCGCCTGCCGGCTTCAAGTATCTTGTGACTGAAATGGTCGGCTGGGCGACTGGCGGCCCGCAGAAATATACCGGACGCTCGATGCGTGACTCTCATCAGCACCTGAATATCACGCCCAAAGAGTGGGAGGCTTTCATGGATGACTTCCAGCAGACGCTCGACAAGTTCAAGGTTCCCACTGCCGAGCAGACCGAGCTGAAAGCGATTGTCGAGAGCACCTATGGTGACATCGTTATCGGCAAGGGATGAAGCCGCCTGACACCGCGCTGGAGCCAACAGCCGGCCCTGCTTCTGCGTCCGACCGTCGCGGGTTTTCGTTAGCGCGCCGTACGCTCCACCGGCGCTCCTCCCGGCGGCCGTGGCTCAGCTTGGGACCGTTGGCTGGCAATCTGCGGGTTGCCTTGTGGCAACCGTTGACCACTTGCTCTTTGTCTTGACGCTTTTCGCGGCACTCGGCTGCGGGCTGGTGGCCGGGATCTTCTTTGCCTTTTCGGCCTTCGTGATGAAGGCCCTTTCTCGTCTTCCCCCTGCCGAAGGTATTGCCGCCATGCAATCCATCAACGTCGTCGTCCTGATGTCATGGTTCATGGTAGCCTTCCTTGGAACGGCCGCGGCTTGCGCCCTTGTGTTGATCTACTCACTGTTCCGATGGCACGAAGCGGGCGCCGTTTACCTGTTCGCCGGCAGCGTGTTTTATCTGGTCGGCAGCCTGTTGGTGACGATCGTGTTCAACGTGCCCAGGAACAAGGCACTTGCATCGGTCGCGCCGCCCGCCCCCAACAGCGCGAGCCTGTGGGCCGGCTACATCGCGAGCTGGACGGCCTGGAACCACGTTCGGACGGCTGCGTCGCTTGCTGCAGCGGCATCGTTCAGCATCGCGCTCAGTTATTGAACGGAGCATGGTAGCGCTGCGTATCAAGCGCACCGCCGCGCAACAACTGCCAGTTGCGCTGGACGCGAACGGCCGCGCGCCGGTGAGCTGAATCCTTAGCGCGGGAGAGCCATAGCGGGACTCCTGACGAAGCGGCAAGCCGAGTTGCCTTTGTGACATCCACTATTGGTGCGAGCCTCAATAGATGGCCACATTTGGGAAATCATCTTCATGGAACCTGCTGCAACAAGCCAAGGCTAAATGAGGAATTCAGTGAACAATCTGGATACCGGCCTTCGCCGGCATGACGAATGTTTGTTTATCAATTGTGCAAGGATCAGTAGAGCATCGGCGACGCATCTGGCTCTGGTCTTACATGTCCCGCCGTGACTCGCGTTTTAACTTCCGCGCGCGGCGTTGCCATTCACGACGCGCCGGGTGGTTGCGTCCGGTTAGCGGTCGTCCTCGTTCGACGCAGGTAACTGAGAGGTGAAACCGTGCAGAGAAATATTCAGGCCCTTATGTTTGGCGCAGCGCTTTTTGCGACCACTGCCGTACATGCTGACGCTGTTGTCCAGATGGATCTGGTCGACGAAAAAGGCACCGGGAAAGCCGCCGGCGAGATTTCGATCACTGAGACCGAATATGGGCTCGTCTTCAGTCCCGCTCTGAGCGGGCTTCTGCCGGGGGTGCATGGCTTCCACGTGCATGAAAACCCGAGTTGCGAGCCCAACGAGAAGGACGGAAAGATGGTGCCCGCTGGAGGCGCTGGCGGTCACTATGATCCGGCTGGCACAAAGCGGCACAGCGCGCCGTGGGGAGAGGGTCATCTCGGCGACCTGCCTGCGCTCTTTGTCGATGCGGCCGGGAACGCCAGCCAACCGGTTCTGGCGCCGCGTCTGGAGATGGCGGACCTGGAAGGCCGCTCGCTCATGGTTCATGCCGGAGGAGACAATTACGCCGATGAGCCCGCTCCGTTGGGCGGCGGCGGAGCGCGCCTGCTCTGTGGTGTCATCGAGTGAGCCGCTAACGATTCGCCAGAGAGCCTGGGAAGGCGAATGACTCAGGCTCAATGTGTCATCCGGTGCAGGTGACTTTGAAGATTCCAGCCCACGCCTACCATCTGGCAGAAGCTGCCAATTGGCCGTCGATACAGCGGCACGGCCTGCTCAGCACATCCGCGCTCCTCAACAGGGCTGGGTTGCCAGACCGGGAGTGCGCCCGCTTGGAGCGGAACCACCGCCCGGAACACACGGGATTGCCTGGCGGAGTCTACATCCGCGACCAGAGGCCCATGCCTTCGGAGGCGCTGGCGCGGTGCCTGATCGGCATCACTCCCGCCGAGTGGTATGCACTGCTGAATTCCAAGGTTTTCTTCTGGTTCGACACAGACCGTCTCGGCCGCCAACGGCGTGCTTGCGGAGCGCGCTCCCAGGTCGTGCTGACCGTTGACACTGAGCGCCTGCTTGCCCGCCACACCGACCGCGCGGCACTCACTCCCTTCAACACCGGCAACGCCCGTCGCAGGCCGGCAAGGCGCGGCGCCGCAACGCTGGTGCCTTACGCCACTTGGCGCGTGTCTGGCTGGGACAGCGAAGCCGCGGCTCTGGGCATTCGCAAACGCCCGCGCAGTCACCCTCCGGTTGAGCTGGCGATCGCGGACGCAGTTCCCGATATCTGCGACTTCGTCGTCGCACTCCAGGAACTCGGCCCGCATGATCTCTTCCGGCATCGCCGCGCCTGACCAGGCGCAGCACCGATCAACACGCGCGTCACGCCAGTTGCTGACAGCGGCGCCAACCGCCCCGTGCGCAGCATCCTTGTCCTCTATCCTGTGCTCCCCGCATGCGGCAACCGGCGGTTGTCCCGTCGCCTCAATCGCTGAGTGGTTTCAGTGGGCGGCGGCGTCTGGGAGCACTGAGGGCTGCGCAGGCGGCCTCCGGAAGCCTATACTTGATGAATGCGCCTTCCCGATGGGCGTTGTTCGCAGTCTCTAACTGGAGGGAGAAAACAATGGCAACGGTAAGTATGTCCACGTGGCTGCCCGTCCCGATCGACCAGGTGTGGCGTCTGATCGGCGGCTTCAATACGTTGGCGGAATGGCATCCGGCGTTCCAGAAGAGTGACCTGCAGGACGGTGGCCGCGTGCGCCGACTGCAGCTCGCGGGCGGCGGCAACATCATTGAACGCCTCGAGTCGTTCAGCGAAAACGAGCACATGTACACCTATCTGATCGAGCAGGGCCCGCTGCCCGTTGCCAACTACAAGGCGACGATCAAGGTCCGCCAGGAGCCAGGCAAGACGGGTTGCACCGTCGAATGGTCGAGTGAGTTTGTACCGTCCGGTGCGCCCGAAAACGATGCAGTGGCGGCGATCCAGGGTGTTTATCAGGCGGGCTTTGAGAACCTGAAGAAGCTGTTCGGTGGTTGAGCGGAGGGTTGCCGTCAGCAGCGGATCCTTCGCGCGCGCTTTCGGTAGGGATATGTATTGCGGCTCCGCCGCCTGACCGCCCGACCGGCACGACACCGAGCGCAATCGTATCGCCTTGCATTCCACCGTTGATGCCTGACATCACATCGCGGCGGCGATACAGCGTCGAGTTTACCCCTCTTCCCCGCGCCATTCATCTCAAACATGCGGGCCCACTCCTCCAGAGAGGACATCGCTTAAGGTACGATCGAAGTTGCTTGGCCTCCTGATCTTGGCGCTGGTGTTCAGCGTTGGGCATCACGCCGATCACGTCATTCGTGGCAATCATGTCGGTTGGCCGCTCATTCCGGAAGTCACGCCCTTTACCTTGAGTCTCGCCTTCTATCCCGTGATCGCCGTCGGTCTGTGGTATTTTCTGCAAGGTCGGTCGGGTGCGGGATTTTGGGCCGTTTGGCGTTTATGGGGCTACTGTTCGTGGGCGTGCTGCACTTCGGTCCGTTCGCGGTCGAGCCTCCGCCGACATCATCGGCCCGTATCGCACCGAATACGGCTCTGATGTCGCCGGCGTGCTCGCGGTCGCTGTGACTTCACGTCAGGCGAGACGCGAGGCCGTTCCATCTTGTGCTGAGACGCACGGGTCGCCTGAGCGGGATTACCAGTCACGGAACTCGACCAACTGCATCGAGACCAAATGATCGGGACATACGGCTGTGGATGATCAAAACATTGAGCGTGTCATTTGTGTGCTGGAGGAGATCCGCGACAACCAGAAGTGGCAGATCGAACGTCAGGCGGAAGCGCTGGCGCTGCAACGCGAGCAATTTGCGCTGATCCAGAAGCAGCATGAGCGTGTCGAGCGGATAAACGACCGCGCCGAGCAGATCCAGGCGAAGAGCGCACAGCTGGTCGCGGGAGCACGCAAATTGCTGGTAATCCTGCTGCCCGTCGTGATCGCGCTGATCCTGTACGTTTCCTGGCTGCTTTTTCGGTAGGTTGCTCGTTCCCGGCGCGTGGTGGCAAGCCGCCGCGTGCCCACTGAATTGTTACGCGCGACGTTGCGCCTCGGGACACGTTTCGCTGCTGCGGTGACTACTTTGGTCTATCATTTAATCGATCCCCTGCGGTGTGCCATGCATAATCGGCGGGTAAGTTGCGCGGCTCGGGATCGGGCCCGGCTATGGGGCGAATCTATCGCCGGTGGCTCTCGACACAACGAACAAGCAACGGGAGACGCAGATGGACATTACCAGCTTGATTATCTTCCTCGTAATCGGCGCAGTGGCGGGTTGGCTGGCAGGGATGATCATGAAGGGTGGCGGCTTCGGCCTGCCCGGTAACATCATCGTCGGTATCATCGGGGCCATGATCGGTGGCTATTTGTTCGGATTTCTGGGTATTACCGCGGGCGGCGTGATTGGCTCGATCGTGACCGCGACCGTAGGCGCCATCGTCCTGCTGTATCTGCTCCGACTGCTCAAGAGAGCCTGACCCATGCTCTACGCCCGGCCATGAGGAGAGTCGCGGCGTGCGCACGGAAATTGTGGCCGCGATGCCGGATAGCGACCTTGAGATTGCGCTGAAGGCGTCATTTCCGCTGCGCTCGTGCGATTCGTTGAGCAGAGAGGGATCCCGCTCTCCAGGCGGGCGGCGCAGTGGCTTGCCGAGACGAACAACACCGCCTGACCTGGCCGCGGCAAGGGGTAGACCAGGCCGAAAATCGCGCGCCTTCGCCGGCAAGGTACGTGCTTGATCGAATCGGAACGTATTAACGCCAGCCGCAAAGACGCGACAGCCTTGCTGCTGCGTGCGGTCGCCTTCGCCGCCGATAAGCACCGAAACCAGCATCGGAAGGACGCCGCAGCATCGCCCTACATCAATCACCCGATAGCTCTGGCGCGGGTGCTGGCGCTGGAGGGCGGGGTGGACGACGTCAATGTTCTGTGTTGCGCCCTGTTGCACGACACGATTGAGGACACGAAAACAACCTATGAGGAGCTATGCGCAGAGTTCGGCGAGGACATTGCGAGTGTGGTATTGGAGGTAACGGATGACAAGTCGCTGGCGCCGGCCGAGCGAAAGCGACTTCAAGTGGTGCACGCGCCTGCGCTGTCGCCGCGCGCCAAACTGGTCAAGCTGGCGGACAAAATCTGCAACTTGCGGGACCTCGCCGCCTCTCCGCCTGCCGATTGGTCCATCGCCCGCAAGGATGAGTACTTCGATTGGGCTCGAGAGGTCGTCGACGGCCTTCGCGGAGTTCACCCGGTCATGGAGGCGATCTTCGACGCAACCTGCTCCGAGTGGCGCGCTGCAGGTGAAGATCGCGCGGCAGTGCGTTCCATCGGTAATACGGACTAATTTCCGGGGTATCTGTCGTGGATCGAGCGATCGTCCGAAGCGCCGCCAATCTTCCACGATGGGAATGAAAACAGATCGTCGGCAAGCTCGGCGATCACTCCGCGCAGTTCCAATGGGTCAAGCCATCGCTTGGGAATGTCGTCGAGCCCGTGCATCGCGCCCAGCAGATTGCCGGTTATGGCGCCGGTTGAGTCGGAATCCCCGCTGTGACTGACGGCAAGGACGACGCCTTCCTCGAACCCCTTGGCAACCAGGGCGCAGTAGATGGAGATCGCCAGAGCCTCCTCGGCTACCCAGCCCTTGCCCAAGCGCGCGATGGCGTCATCCGGGCGCGCTGCCGAACTGGCAAGTTCCTCGGCCACGTCGAGGGCCTGTAGTGTTTCCCTGTGACCGGAGTAACGTTCCAGGCACGCTCGTGCCACGGTGAGCATCTGCGCGAGCGAAAGGCCATCAATCAATCCCATAATCAACACCGCGAGGACGCCGGCCGGCAATTGTCCACTAGGGTGCCCGTGGGTAATCGCAGCAAGTTTTACCGCAAGGTCGAACGTTTGCAGGACACCGCCTTTACGTTGCCGCCTGTGCCAGGCGAACAGACCGACCGGCGCGACACGCATGACGCCACCGCAGCCTTTGCTGTCGTTCACCGCTCGATCGGTAAAGTCTTTGAGACCGCGCAGTGCAGACAGGCAAGTGTTCCCGGGCGCGCGGCGGCTGTGCAACTCCTGCTGGCTGTAAAGCCAACCCATTGCGTCCGCGTCGGGGTGGCATCGCGGCTCCTCTCCCTGCGTGAGCAGCCAACGAAGATAGGCGTGCGTCGTCACGACCGGATAACTGGCGATGCCTTTCACGCGCTGACGCACCCAACCGCGCAGCAAACCCTCGGCGGTGAACAGCGTCATTTGCGTATCGTCCGTAATCGCGCCGAGGCGGCCGTATGCCGGGGCGTAATCGCGAATGCCTCCCGAACCAAACGTATCGCGGATCTCGCCGAGATCCATGAACTCGACCGACGCGCCGAGCGCATCGCCGACAGCGCCTCCCAGAAGGCAGCCGAGGAATCGCTTGCGCGCCAGTGCGGTGCCTTTCTTCGGCGGCGTACGGGCTGTGGTCGGCATGCGAGGCGAAAGGCAGAGAGGAGTTATGTATGGCGGAGCGGTTTGATTCGGATTGGCCGCAGAGAAGAGGACGGCACCCCGGGTCGCATGACTGATCGTTCAGGTTCGCGACCGCGACGACAGGGCTGTGGAGCAGCTTAACCCATTGTTGGTGTCATGGTGGAGCTGGGGGGGATCGAACCCCCGACCTTCGCATTGCGAACGCGACGCTCTCCCAGCTGAGCTACAGCCCCACGCGGACGCCGTTAGTTTACAGTTCCTCCCGCATCGCGCCAATATTTCGTGGCGGAATCGTCGTGCAAGTCGCTATGGTTGACCGCGTCTCCATTGTCATCCCGGTTCTCAACGAAGAGATCGCCTTGCCCGCGACGCTGGAGTGTTTGCAGCTTTGGCGGCCGGCCGGGCACGAGGTGATCGTGGTCGACGGCGGCAGCGAGGATCAGACTTTAACCGTGGCGCAGCCGCTTGCCGATTGCGTGTTGAAATCGATGCCAGGTCGGGCGCGACAGATGAACAGAGGGGCCGCAGTCGCGGCTGGCGAGTGGTTGCTGTTCCTCCATGCCGATACGCTGTTGCCGGCTGTGGCCATCGATGCGATCCGACGTGTGCCGGCACACCGAACGTGGGGTTGCTTCGACGTGCGGCTGTCGGGGTTGCATCCGCTGCTGCGCTGGGTGGAAGCCGCCATCGACTGGCGCTCACGCCTGACCGGCATCGCGACCGGCGATCAGGCGGTCTTCGTGCGGCGCAACGCGTTCCGCGCGGTGGGCGGCTTCCCGGAAATCGAACTGATGGAGGACATCGCGTTGAGCCGCCTTCTCCGAGACGCGCACGGTTGGCCGGCATGTCTGCCTGAGCGCGTGATTACTTCCAGCCGAAGATGGGAGCGCAGCGGCATACTGCGGACCGTCGTGAAGATGTGGTGTCTGCGGCTGGGCTATGCGATGGGCATGAGGCCGCAGCGTCTTGCTCGGTGGTACGAAATGCCTTGATGGGACCGGGGGGGGGCGCAGCGGCGATATGGCGCAGCGCGAGGTCAAAACATGACCGCTGTGCCACCCCTGCAGCGGCGATCACTCGTTCAGACGCTTGCGCTTCATCTCGCTATCGAGCTTGGCGATAAATAGCTCGAGCACTCGCTTGTCGAACCGGTCGATCTCGATGAAACGCACGCCGCAGCAGCGCACCCGTGTCGGCTGCCAGACATCGGCATAGCAGATCTGGCCGCTGGAGCGTATCCGCGCCTCGTCGGGCAGAGCAATCACGCAGCGTGGGAGAACGGTCCCGGGCGTGAGCTCTTCGAGCGGCGCGGCGCGCAGGCGGGCGCTGAAGCCGCCCAGCGAGATGTCGCGGAGCTCGGCGTTGAAGAGGGAGCCTTTCGCGGTGGCCATCTGTACCGGCACGTGCTTCTCCATCGGCACTCCAGCACGGTAGTATTCGCGCCGCTGCACGTAGTCGATGACACGCGGAAAGGCGAGCTGATAGTGGGGGAATCCCGAATGCTCACCCATGGCGGTCAGGGCACCTTCGAAGCGCAGCGTGACGTTGTTCAGTCGCGCGCGCACGGCCAGCCGTGCATGCGGCGAGCGAGGACGGTTGCCGCTGCGGGGGGCGAGTTCATCGAGCACGAGGTAGCCCCTGTCGGCGACCACCTCGAGGATGGCGCTGGTGAAGGTGTCCTCAACGCCCTGGATGTTGACGGCGAGCAGGCAGTGATGCTTGTAGACCTGCTCCAGCAGGTGGGCTATCTGGTCACGCGCGGTGACCTGCTCGGGGGTATGCAGGCTGTCGACGGTCGTGCTGTCGCTCGCCACGGGGAGCGCTTGCGCCGATCTGGAAAACGGCCAGTGCAACATCCCCTGCCCCCGAGCCGGCTGCCGCGAACTAGACGCTTCCCAAGGCTTGACCGGGCGGGTTGCGATAAAGCTTGCCGCTGCGGCCACAGGTCTTGGCGGGTGTCTCCTGACCCTTGAGAATGGCGAGCAGGTTCTTAGCAAAGTTGCGGCTGGCCGCGATGGCACTGGTATTGACGCGATTCTGTCGGTTATAGCGTTCGAGCAGTTGACACATCTGTTTCCACGCATGTGCCATCGCCGCAGTTACCCCGATCCCTTGCAAATCTGAGCGCCCAGGTTCCACGCTGGCTGCCTGGCAGAGCCGCGACAAGTCCTGACCCACGGCCTCCAGGCGGTCGAGCAGGTTTTGTTTGCGCTGTGTGGCCTGCAAGGCCTCAGGCTGACGTTGGCTTGCGGCGTGAGCTTGCTCCCGGAGCACCCCATCCAGTTCCGTCAGGAGCTTGACATGCGATGCGGCGATGGCGAGCAACCGTTGCCGAGCGGATGTCATCGCTTGCGCGGACCTCCGGAGGCCATCTGCGTCTCGAAGCGAAGCAGGCTCTCCGCGAGTTTCTGTCCGTCGATCTGGTAGGTTCCCTCAGCGATCGCCTGCCGGATGCGGTTGACGCGCTCGACATCGAAGTCCGGCGCCTCGCTTACCGCCTTTTCCAGGGCCTGCAACTCCGCCGCGCCCTGGGTAAGGTGTACGTTATCACTGCTGACGGCGCCCGCGGCTGGCGCCGCATTGACGGCCTGGGTGTCGTTGGTAGCCGGCCGCTGGGTAGTCGCTGGGATAATGCTGCTCATCGGACCTTTGATTTCTAGAGCCATGTTTTGTGCTCCATTTGCGCTTCGCTCAGGGTAGCGGCCGCTGTTCCGGGACTTTAGGCGTTTATGGGCCAAGGTTCAGCCCCTCAGAGGCTGATTTCCACGGTGCCATCTTTCAGGACGACGCCTTCCACGACGCGGGCGGAGGAACTGTTTTTCACCCGGGTGCTCGCCGGCTACCGGACGTGTCTGTGGATTTCCATGCCGATCATAAACGCAAGTAACGTGCCTCACCAGCTATAGGTCCCGGCCAAATTCAAGATCTTGGGCTTAGCGGTCGATGCCCGGCGGCAAGCAAAACATGCGGAGATCCGATGGCGAGCGCGATGGATAGCGTCAACCGACTGCTATTGGACCAGCTCGATCTGGTGTTCCGCGGGGCAACGTGCTCATCCGTTTCAACGAGAACAAGCGCGACATCATTGCCCGTATCGCAAAGGTGTTGCGACCATGCGGTTGTCTTTTTCTCGGTGGCCCCGAGCGTCTCGCTAACTATTCGCAAGACCTCGATATGGTTCGCTGCCCGCGCGGCGTGGTATACCGGTGCGCGGCTGACCCACCCTTTTACCAGGTTACCGTATCCCCCTCGGCGCGTTTCGTGGTTGCTGGAAATCAATGCCTTGCCATTTCTTTATGAATACGAATCATTATCATTTATAATGTCGCCTATCCAGTCAGGGAGACTCGAGGTGGGCCCAGCCGCTACCAGTCAGGCAGTCCTGGCCGTGATCAGTCTGCGCGCGCTGCGCGTGGGTCAGACTGCGATCATCACGGCAGTCCGCCACGCGATCCCGTCAATCCGGCAGAAATATCTGGCGCGAGGCATCGTACCGGGGGCGCAGGTGCTGCTCCTGCACAGCGGTGATCCGGTGGTTGTTGCGCTGGAAGACAGCCGCTGGGCTATTGACGGCGAGGATGCCGAGCACATCGAGGTCGCCCCGGTTGGCGATGGCGGAGGCCGCTCCTGGTGGCAGCGCCTGATGCGTCTGAGCAGGAGTCTGCGAGGACCTTGATAGACCTGGCACGTTTGACTCTCGATGATCTCAGGCCGGGACAGCGGGCGCGTGTGGTCGCTGTGGCAGCGGGAGGCCCCTTGCAGCAACGCCTGATGCAATTGGGACTCATCGAGGGCACGCAGGTTGAACTCGTGCGCCGTGCGCCGACAGGCGACCCGATTGAATTCACGGTCCTGGGTTACGCGCTTTCCTTGCGCCGGGCGGAGGCCCGCATGGTTGAAGTGCAGGTACTGACATGGACCTGACCCGATCCGACAGCGGGATCATCGAGGAACCGATGGCCGTCATCGCCACACTCGGCAACCCCAACACCGGCAAGAGCACGCTCTTCAATACTCTGACCGGTCTGCGCCAGAAAGTGGGCAATTACCCGGGAGTCACCGTCGAGCAACACGTGGGCGAGATGCGCCTCGGTGCGCAGAAGGTGCGGCTGATCGATCTACCCGGCACCTACGCGTTGAGTGCCCATTCGCCGGATGAGATGGTGGCTGTCGATGTGCTGCTCGGGCGCGCGCCGGATATCGGCCGTCCGGATGCGGTGTTGGTCGTGGTCGACGCTACCAACCTGCGGCGCAACCTGTACATGGCCAGCCAGGTGCTTGAGCTCGGCCTGCCCGTGGTGATCGCACTCAACATGGTCGACCTCGCCGAGGCCAGGGCCATCGCCATCGATGCGGCACACCTCGCGCAAAGGCTGACCTGTCCGGTCGTGCCTGTAGTCGCATCGAAGGGGATCGGCATAGAGGCGCTCAAGAAGACACTTGCGCAGACACTGGCTCGCGCGCCGCTGCCCTACATCTCGTTCTCCACGGCCATCCGGCAGGCGGCGGCGACTCTGGCTCGGGAACTCGCGCCGAATGGCGGAACGCTCGACGCCTACGAGTTCGAGCGGGCGCTGATCGACGAGGGTGGGTATGCCGAGGAGCGATTGTCACGCCGGCTCGGGCAGGCGGTGCGCCAGCGGCTGGCTGCCGCTCGCAGGCAGCTGGCGCCGCAAGGGGCTCTTTCGGCCCTCGACGCGCGCGCCCGCTACGCCTGGATTAATCAGGTGGTCGACCAGACTGATCGCCGAGGCGGCGCGCGCGTCACATGGTCGGACCGCATTGACCGCATTGTCGGTCACCCGGTGATCGGCTCGGCGCTCTTTGTTCTGCTGATGGCGGTCGTATTCCAGTCGGTGTTCGCATGGGCAACGCCGCTGATGGATGCCATCGACAACGTCACGGCGGGGACCGGTGATGCAATCACCCGCGCGCTCCCCGAAGGCGCGATCGCGAGCCTGCTCGCCGATGGCGTGGTGGCCGGTGTCGGCAGCGTGGTGATCTTCCTGCCTCAGATCCTCATCCTGTTTACCTTCATCATTTTCCTGGAAGACACCGGCTACATGGCGCGCGCCGCGTTTCTCATGGACCGGCTGATGCGCTGGTGCGGGCTGTCGGGACAATCCTTTATCCCGATGCTCTCCAGCTTCGCCTGCGCGGTACCGGGGATCATGGGCACGCGCGTGATCGCCGAGCCCAGGGACAGGCTGGCGACCATCATCGCCGCTCCGTTCATGACCTGCTCGGCACGGCTGCCGGTGTACGCGCTGCTGATTGCGGCGTTTGTGCCTGCGGAACGTTATCTCAGAGGGCTCGTGAATTTGCAGGGTCTGGTGCTGCTTGCGCTCTACCTGCTCGGCATCGCCGGTGGCATCGTCACCGCGCTGCTGCTCAAGCGCACCGTGTTGCGCGGGCCGACGCCGGCATTCCTGATGGAACTGCCGCCGTACCGCTGGCCACGTCTGCGGGGGGTGGCGTACCGGATGTGGGATCGTGCCCGCATGTTCGTGGTCCGCGCCGGCACAATCATCTTCACCGTCGCGCTACTCGTATGGGCGCTGGCTTACTTTCCGCACTGGTCGTCAACAAGCAAGGGCTTCGATACGGAGCGCGTGCAGGTGTCCGAACGCCTTTCGGGCGCGGCGCTGGAAGCCGAGATGCAGGACCTCGCCCATCGCGAGGCCGCGGCGCACCTCGAGGAGAGCCTGCTCGGACACCTGGGGCGCGCGATCGAGCCGCTGTTCCGACCGCTCGGCTGGGACTGGAAGGTGTCGGCGGCGGTGGTGGCCTCGTTTCCCGCTCGCGAGGTCGTCATCGCCGTGTTGGGCACCATCTACGCGGTGGGTGCCGATGTCGATGCGGAGAATCCCGGCCTTATCGAGCGCATCCAGGCCGCCGCCTGGCCAGACGGCCAGCGGGTCTTCTCCCTGCCGGTGGCAGTCGGTTTGATGGTGTTCTACGCGTTCTGCCTGCAGTGCGCCGCCACCGTCGCCGCCATCCGGCGCGAGACCAACTCATGGCGGTGGCCGCTGTTTGCCTGGACCTACATGACCGTGCTGGGCTACCTCGGCGCGCTGGCCGTCTACCAGCTCGGTCAGGTGGCCTGAAGCGAGCATGGGCAGCCTGCTGCAAAACCTCATTGCGCTCGGCGTTGTCGCGGCCGTGGTGACACTGTTCGCGAGGAGTCGCTGGCACTCCCGCCGACAGCGGCAGAACCGCGCCCAGGCCGGGTGCGGGAGCGGCTGCGGCGACTGCGTGGCGCCCACGCGCGGTTGCGCCACCAGCAACGAACCCTCACCGATGCAATCCTCTCAGCACTAGCGAAGGGCGATCGGGGATGGCGCTGGCAGCGGCGCCTGTGCAACCGCTACACTCTGTCTTCTGATGAACTCGGGAACGAGCGATGATCCCGCTGCACGATGACAACCCCACGCGCATCAAACCTGCCGTCACGGTCTCGCTCATCGTTCTCTGCGTGCTGGTGTTCTTCTGGCAGCTTTCACTGGGTCGCGAAGGCGGCCAGCGGGCGGTGTTCAGCCTCGGGGTCATTCCCGCGGTGCTGTTTGACCATGCGGAACTCCCGGTGGAGCTCGCATGGATGCCACCCTCGGGTACCATATTCACGTCGATGTTTCTGCACGGCGGCTTCATGCACCTTGCAGGCAACATGCTTTACCTCTGGATCTTCGGCAATAACGTCGAAGATGCGATGGGGCACGGGCGTTTCATCATTTTCTATGTGCTGTGCGGCGCAGCCGCGGCCCTCGGCCAGGCGATCATGAATCCGCAGTCCCAGATCCCGATGATTGGGGCCAGCGGCGCGATTTCCGGCGTGCTCGGTGCGTACCTGCTGCTGTATCCCCACGCGCGCATCCTGGTGCTGCTGCCGTTGGGCTTCTTCTCGCAGATGCTGCAGCTCTCGGCGTTGTGGGTGTTGGGTTTCTGGTTCGTGCTGCAGCTGTTGAACTCGGCGATCACCAGCGGCGGCCAGGGTGGAGTGGCATGGTTTGCCCATATCGGTGGTTTCCTCGCCGGGATGATCTTGATCCCGGTGTTCAAGCATCGCGACGTTCCGCTGTTCCATCCCGCCCGGCGCGGCTCGGTATGGGATTGAACGCGGGGCCCGATGTCGGCCATTGGGATGCGACGCGCGATGGGCCGCTGAGTGAAACGGCTCTGCGCGGCAAGCTGGAGGGAATGGGCTACACGGTCCATCGCTACACTTATCCGCCCGGTACATTTTTTCCCGACCATAGCCATGCGTTGGACAAGATCGACGCAGTGCTGAAAGGCCGCTTTCGCCTGACCCTGCGCGGGTATGGCATCGTGCTCGAGGCCGGCGATTGGCTGGCGGTGCCGGCGGGGGCCGTCCACAGCGCCGAGGTTGTTGGCGCGGAGCCGGTGGTGAGCCTCGACGCGGTCCGGTCCCGCTAGCCGGTATGGCACTCGGAATTTTCCATGCCCCTAAGTGCCCGCGTATACTAAAAAAAGAAGATATCGGGGGAGCTCCATGAACGTCGAAGGCAACGAGCCGAGGGAACTGACGAGTCGCCATCTCGCTTTGCTCTACCACCAGATTCCTGCAGAAGCGGTGGGACTGGCGCTTGGGTCCATCGTGTTCGCGTTCTTGAGCCATCGGGTCGTTGGTCCCAAGCCCCTCCTTATCTGGGCGGCGGTTGTTGCTGTTCTGGTGCTGCTGAGGCTATGGGTGTCGAGGCGTTACCGCGCCAGTGACACCGCCGTCTCCCACGGGGGGATATGGGTGGCCGCGTTCGTTGCCACGGTGGTCATCGTCGGCGGCGCCTTCGGCGTGATCGCCTACAAGATTGCCGGGGCGACAGACCCGGTGCATGCAGGCGTGGCGATGTTCTGGCTCGCCTTCATGGCGGTTTGCGCGATCCCGCTCTACGCAGGGCTACTGTGGCCGGTGCTCGGCTTTGCGGTTCCGGCGCTGGTGCCGGCGGCCGTGCGCCTGTTAGGGAACGACGCTCCCCATGCCACAACGATTGGTGTGCTCGCGCTGCTGGCGATCGGTATCGCAGCGCTTGCGGCGTACGGCTTGCAGCGCGTGATCCGCCGCCTGTTGTCCCTTGAGGACGATACCCAGGAGATGCAGGCCAATCTCGATTCGCGACGCCAGCATCTGGAAAAGCTGACGGAACTTGTACGCGTAAACAATGAGAAGCGGCAGAAGGCGGAGGCGGAGCTGCGCGGCGCGGCGGCGGATCTGAGCCTGATGAAGGGCAAGGCGCACGCGCTGTCGGAGACTCTCAGCCGCATCTCGCCGCTTTGCCCGGTCACCGGCATCGCGAATCGACGCACGTTCGAGGAGCATCTGGAGGCGGAGTGGCGGCGGCAACGGCGCTTGAAAAAACCGGTCTCGCTGCTCATGTGCGAGGTCGACCAGTTCGACAGCTACAGCGAGAACTATGGGGCGCAGTCCGCCGATGCACTGCTTCATCGCATCGCCAAACTCGCCGCCTCGGTGGGGCGACGGGCTGGCGATCTGGCCGCGCGCTACGATGGTCCGCGCTTCGCACTGCTGCTACCTGGCTGCGATGGCCGCAACGCGGTGAAGATCGCCGAGACGCTGCGCAAGCGCGTCGAGCACCAGAAGATCCCGCACGACGGCGCGAGGATCGGCGACATCATCACCGGCCACGTGGGCGTGGTGACGCTCATCCCGACACCCGAACACCAGCCGCGCGAGCTGCTCGGTCGCATCGACACGGCGATGTATGAGGCCAAGTTCCAGGGCGGCAACCGGATCGTGGCGTACCGCACGATGGACAAGCTCAAGCTCGAACACTGGGATAATAGAGTCGACGATGCGCTCACCAAGCACACCCTGCTGCAGAAGATTATCGTGCGCGGCTTCGATAGTCGCATGGTTACCTACGCACCGAGCACGGTATTGCCCGACCGCAGCACGGAGAAGGAAACCGTATGGGCGCTGCTGCAGGGCGAATTGCGCCTCATCATCGAAGGGGAGTCAATGGCCGTGAAACCGGGCGATTGCCTGTATATTCCGGCAGGGACTACCTATGGTGCCGAAGTTGTCAGCTCCAAGGACGTGATTGGCTACGAGGGTGTGCGCACCGACTGAGATCGCGCGAGCCGGCGGTCGTCAACGCCCTGCTCAAGATTCTGGAAATCATCCAGCGAGATGGCGGCCAGGCTGATCCGGTTGGCGAACACTGAGTAGCACAGATAGGCGGCTAGACAGCTGCGCCGCCTCAGCCACGGCGGTTCGTAGAGCGGCGGCGAGATGACACCACTTTCGAAAAACGGTTCCAGCGCGATGACATCGCCCAGCGTCAGCCGCCCCGCGAAGAGGTGCTCTGCGTAGTGAAACTTGTTGGACTGCACCGCCTTGCGCAGGAAAGTATGAGTGCGCAGCAGCCCCTGCAGGTAGACCACGTCCTTGGTGAATACGATCTTGCCGCGCGGGTCGCCGCCGCGGAAGATGCGCGCGGTTGACTGGAAGCTCTCGTACTCATCCTGTCCTGATTCAAGGAAGAAGCGGAAGATTTCGAGGAAGTCGGCGCCCTCAAGGCCCATCTGCACCGCACGCGTGCGCAGCGCGATGCGACGCATCCGGCTCAAATCCACCGAGGCGCTCACCAGTTCCGAGAAAGTTGCCAGTCCCTCCTGGGTCCAGGTCGTGCGCGGGGCTCCGAGGCCGAGGCTTCCGAGGTGCGGCTGCTCGCGGCCGTTCAACGCCGTGAGCATGTGCACGTACCCCTCGTGATGCACCAGTTGCGCCACGTCCATGGGTGAGAATCGGGTTGCCGCCCGCAGGCGGATGCGCAGGGCGCCGGCGGCCGCCTTGGATGCCATCGCCGGATCGACGACGACGCTTACGGCATGGTGATCAAAGAAGGGGACCAGCTGCGCGCTCAGCGCTTTCGCGACTTCCTCTGCGGAGAGCGCGTATTCGTAATCCGGGATGGCCGCCGCGGTAACGTACTCGCCGGTAGTGTCGGTAAAGAACTCTGCGGCATGCAGATGGGTCAGATCGCCGCCGGCGATCGGGTCCGAGGGCTTGCCGTAGAGTTCGACGGCAAGCTCCGTGAAGGCCGGCGTGCCCACGCTCTCCAGCATGCGTGCCGCCACATAATAGCTATGCGCGGTCTGATAAACATAATTCCCGATCGGGTGCGCACGGTCGCAGGCTTGCATGATGGCTTGCAAGGCGACGAGCCGCTGCGGATCACCGGCCGCGCGGCAGGGAACCGCAGGCAGGCGCGGGTTGCCGCTCTGCCATCCGCGCTTGAAGTCCTCGTAGACGGACTCCGGCCATGCAAGGAGGGTGAGGATACGGATGGATTGGGCGATCTCGACCAGCTGTCTATCCAGGTCGACGTGGCGTCCCACATCGTCGTTCAATGCCGGCATCAGGAGAGTCCTTGCCTTTTATGACCCGCCGCCGTCCCGCGTGTTCCTCCAGCGGTTACGGCCAGCCTGTCTGTATAATCGGCGGCCTGGCCGATTTTTCGAGGAGCCGCTTATGAGTCTGGAAGGCCTGATCGCCGGGTATTGCCGCTTCCGAACCACCCGTTTCCCGTCCGCACAGGTCTTGTATCGTCAGCTCGAAGCGCGCGGTCAGTCGCCGAAGACGCTGCTCATCGCCTGTTGCGACAGCCGCGTCGATCCGGCCACGATCTTCGACGCCGGTCCCGGTGAGCTCTTCGTGGTGCGCAACGTCGCAAACCTGGTGCCGCCGTCCACGCCCGACGGCAGGCATCACGGCACCAGCGCCGCACTGGAATTCGCCGTCCTGCATCTGCAGGTGGAGTGTATCGTGGTTATGGGGCATGCGCAGTGCGGAGGCGCCAAGGCCCTGCTCGAAGGCGTGCACGAGGATCCCTCGCGCAGCGACTTTATCGGTAGTTGGATGGGTCTGGCGGCGCCGGCGCGCGAGCGTGTGCTGAGTCTGCCGGTTGCGCCCGCGGACATGCAACGCCGCATCGAATATGAAATCGTGCGCGAGAGCCTGACCAACCTGCTGAGCTTTCAGTGGCTCCGCCAACGGGTGGAGAAAGGGTCGCTTGCGCTGCACGGGCTGCATTTTGGCATCGCCACCGGTGAGCTCGCGATGCTCGACGCGAAGACGGGCGAGTTCCGGCCGGTGCCCGTCGGGCAGCCTGACCTCGCCTAGCGCAGGGCGCGCCCGCGTCAAACCTGGCCGATCCAGTCCACGCCGGCGATGAGTTCGGCAGCGCTCTGGAAGCGATCGGAAGGATCCTTGGCCATCAGGCCGTCGACGAGCGGCTGGTACTTCATCACTGGCTCGGGCAGGCGGGGGACTGAAGCGCGGAGGTGGGCATCGATAATCTCCGTTACGGTCTTGCCTGGGAAGGGTTTGGAGCCAGTCAGCATCTCATAGAAGATCACGCCGAGGCTGTAGAGGTCGCTGCGCGGATCGACCGGCCGGCGCTTGCACTGCTCGGGACTCATGTAGGACGGACTGCCGACCATCACGTCCTCCTCGTTGATGTGCGAGGCAGCAGAGAACTGCGCGACGCCGAAGTCGGAGATGGCCACAGTGTCGTTGTGACGAAACAGAACGTTTGCCGGTTTAAGATCCCGGTGGACGATGCCGAGGTTGTGGACGGCACGCAGTCCCTCGGCCATCTGCCGCAGATAAGTGCACGACTTCTCTTCTGACAGTCCCTTGCGGATGCGCGTGGCCAGGTTGCCCGCGGCGAGGTATTCCATCGCGATGTATGCGAAATCCGTGGCAAACGCGCGCTCGAAGATCTTGATGACGTAGGGGTGGTTGAGCTTGGAGATAAGCGCGTACTCTTGCATGAAGTAGCGCAGCAGTTGATCATCCTGGTTGAGGTTCGTGAACAGCAACTTGAGTACGACCTCCAGATCGTCCTCGATGCGCTGTGCGAGAAAGATCGTGCTCATTCCGCCCTGCGCAATCGGCGTAATCAGGCGATAGCCGGGCACATGCGCGCGCAGTTGGTTCTTGGTGGTACCGGCGCGACGTGAGAGCACGTACTCGCCGTGCGCAGGGTCCACCGAGTTCTCTTCGCCCTGTGCCGGACGCGTCGTCGCCACCTCGTCGCCGCCGGCAACATTGTGGCTGACCAGACACTCTGCCCGCGCTACCTCGATTAACCGGTCCTCGACCGTGGAAGTCCAATCGGTATCCTCGCCTTCGATGCCCAGAGCCCGGTAGACGACCGACGACAGGTTGATGCCCTTCAGATCCTTCTTCAGCATGTAGTCCTTGGCGCCGAGCTTGATGGCCTTGACGATGATGTTAACCCGCTCCTCTTCGGTGAGGATGACGACCGGTGGCATATCAGAGAAGGCACGGAATTTCTTGAGCCAGGTAAGGCCATCCTCGCCGGTCAATCCAAGGTGGTAGTCCAGGAAGACGATGTCATAGTAGGACCAGCCGAAGTCCTGCCCGGGGAAACCCTGGATGAGGGGGTCGTACTCGTCCGCCGCCGCGCCGGGGAATTCCGTGCGGATGGCTTCCACCATCATTTTGCGCACGACGCGCGAGTCGTCGATGATGAGCACCTTTATCACGAACGCTTGTTCCTCTGACGAGCCGCCGAGACCTGACCCAACGGGGATCGAACGCCGGTCATCGCTTCCAGCGCCGCGTTGCCGGCGCATGCATCATAAGAGCCTATCTCATAGATCGCCACGTGTGCGACAGCGGCGATTTTCGACGCACCGACCGGTCCACGGTCTCGCGCAGCAGCCCGTTCGGAGCCGAGTGGGGCCGCCGGAGCAATGGCGATGTCGGTGCATGGGTCGCCGTTCCCGCACGTGCCGCTGCGCTACCCGAGTCGCAGCCGCTTTCGGGAAGGGGGGCGGCCGCCATTGAAACGTCGAAACGGGGGCGCCTGCCGTGCCTGCACTTACGCCCACCGGGGCACGGCGGCGGTATCTTGTTGGCCAGCAAAACGCACCACGCGGGTATCTATGAGATGGGCTCTGGTGAATCTGCCATCGCGAGGGCATTGGTGGGGGAGGGGTGTTCCTTCTGCAGCAGCACCTGCAGCTGGGCCAGAAGCGCGTGGCGGGGGCAGGGCTTGGCAAGCAGCGCATCGGCGCCGGCGAGTCGTGCATGCTCGGCATCGATGACGGACACGTGTGCCGTCACCAGGATCATGGGCAAGTGCTGGTAGCTCGGATCGGCTCGCGTGCGCGCGACGAGTTCCAGGCCGCTCGTTGTCGGCAGATCATAGTCGACCAGCATGGCGGCTGGGGCGGACTGCCTCAACTTCTCGAGCGCCTCTGGTCCGTCCGCCACGACCTCGGTCTGATACCCGGCGTTCTCGAGTGTCTCGCACAGTGCATGCGCGGCGCTCAGGGAGTTCTCCACGATAAGGATCAAGGGGGTCGGGTGCGTCTGTGACCGTGCGGCGCTGTCGAGATCGGGATTCGGGCGCCAGCAAGCCGGGCGGCGCAGCAGGTCCGGCAGGTCGAGGACCGGCACCACCCGCCCGTCGCCGAGTATGGTTGTTCCCATCAGCCCGCGCATGCCGTTCAGGTAGGCACCGGGGCTCTTTACGGTGAGGCTGCGAGCCGCGAGGATCTGCTCCACCAGCACGATGCAGGACAGCTCTGCGTCACGGATCACCAGCGCCGTTGCCTGCCCGGACAGTCGCTCCGGGACTGAGAGCGACGGCCCGTATAGCACCTCTGTCAGTGTGCTGACCGGATAGCGGTCCCCGTCCAGGTCGCAGTGCCTTGCGCCGTGCTCCTCGTGGATGTGCGCGGAGTCGATCAGCACGATACGCTCCAGGCCACGTCCGGCCACTCCGACCGGCTGCCCGTGGAGGGGGACCAGCACGCCGCTGATAGAGACGGTGGAATCGGGGAGCCTGAACTCGACACCGCAGCCCTCATGAGGGCGGGAAGTCACGCGGACTGACCCTTTCAAGTATCCGATCTGCGCCGCGATCGATGACATCCCCATGCCGCGCCCTGATGTCTGTGTCGCGCGCGAGTGGGTGGAGAACCCCGGCTGCAGGATCAGACTGGTCAATTGTTCCTCATTCGCTTGCGCCTCGGCGTCCAGCAGGCCGCGGGCGACTGCGGTGCGCCGGATCGCCGCGTAATCGAGCCCGCGTCCGTCGTCCTCGCAGCGCACGATGACCTCCTGTCCCTGGTGAAGGAAGCTCACCCGGAGCCGGCCGCGCAGGGGCTTCCCTAGCGCAAGCCGCTCCGCCTCCGGTTCAATGCCGTGATCGATCGCGTTGCGCAGCGCATGCATAAGAGGCTCGGCCACGGCGTTGAGGATGTGACTGTCGATCAACGTTTCGCTGCCGGTGATGTGAAGCTCGACATCTCTGCCAATGAGCCTGCCTGCCTGCTTGACGCCGCGTTGCAGTCGCGCGACCACCTCGCCGGCGGGTAACATGCGGCAACGCCGCAACTTGCCGTGGATTTCCTGCTGCAGCCGCTCGTGACCAGCGAGGATATCTTGCAGGCTGGAGGCTTGCTCCCGCGTATCTCGGCAAAGCTCCTGCACATCGGCGATCGCCTCCCGGAGGCGGTGACCGAGGATGCCCGGCGTGTCGACGTCGACGCCGTGATTGGGGTGTTCCACCCCGACGCTGACCGCAGCCGGCGCCGCGTCTTGGACCTCTCTGAGCAGATGCACCATATCCTCTGCCAGGGACTCCACCACATCAATCTGCCGTTCGACACGGCGCGCGGCCTCGCGCGTGCGACGCAAGTGGTCGCGCATCTGAGTCACGGCAACGGCCGATTCCCCTGCCAGGCCGAAGATCTCATCGATGAGCGGCGCCGGCACCCGTAGCGCAGGCGGCACGGCACGGACCGCAACTGACTCCGCTGCCGGCACGCTGGCCGCCGCACTCGGCTCGCCGCTCGGCGACGGTGCGCACTCGGCCAGCAGCGAGACCTGGTCTGTAATTTCGCGAAGGAGATCCGCGACGTCGGCCGGCCGCTGGCTGCGTCCCAGCAGGTTGTCGCTCATTTGCAGCAGACACTCCGCGCCGCGGCGCAGCAGATGCATCTCCGTTGCCGTGACGGGCCGGGGCAGACTGGCGAGCATATCAAGCAGATCCTCGTAGCCGTGCGTGAAGAGGGCAACGCCGCGCACGCCCACCGTGTTCGCCGCCCCCTTGATGGTGTGGGCAACGCGCTGCGCTTCGTGCAGTGCATCGCCGCGTGAGGGCTCGTCTGCCCACTCGTCGACGAGAGCGGCGAGGCGCTCGGTCAGCTCCGGCAGTTCATGCAGCAGTGCGTCGAGCAGTTGCGGCGACACATCGGCCGGAATTTCAAGCGACAGACTCTCTGCATTGATCTCTGCCGGAGCCCGTTGCGGCGGCGCCTCATGCACCTGCACGTCGGCTAGCGTGACGGCGAGCGTCTCACACTCCTCTTGTCCCAGTGGCCGAGCCCAGAGCGGATGCCGCATGTGATCGAGCAGACCACGGATGCCAGAGCCATCAGCGGGTTGCGACAGGTAGCGGCACACGGCCAGCGGCCATTCCACCAGCAGGCCGGTGGTTTCCCTTGTCAGGCCTACCGGCGTGTTTATCCACCGTGCCAGGTTATCCCGCACGAGCAGGACAAGCGGCCGGAGCGCGGGAAGGTCCAACGCACGTGTGACCTCGGCGAAGCGCTCAAGGTGAACGGCAAAATCGTCCAGCGCCCGCATCGACACAGGCTTCGCATCGTCACCTTCGACACCTGCGCGAAGGCGTCCCGCCATTTCCTGCAACTCCTGTTGCAGGATCTCGATAACATCACTGGTGAGCAGTGCGCTCAATGCCTTGTGGACCGCTGGAGACCGATTTTACCAAGTAATTATAAGCGGTTCGCCGGTCAGGGGGAGTTCGCCTGCGCCCTGCGTGAGGCGCGGTTTGGCCGGGGGTGATCGCGCGTGGCCAGACGCACGCGCGTAACTGCGGCAGGAAGCGCTCGATCAAGTGCCGGGAGGGCGATCCTGGGCCTCGTCGGGCAGTTTGAAAACACCGACCGATTCGACCAGAGCCATCGCCTGTTCCAGCAGATGGTCGGTATGCTCGGCCTGGCCCAGCAGATATGCGCCGGTGCGGCTGACGTTATCGAGGATGGCGGATGTGCGTTCCTTGACCGTCTTGCTGATCTTCATCTGTGTGGCCGCCGCCGCGGCGATCTTCTGCACCAGTTCGACCAGGCTCGCGGTGGTGGCCTCGGTGAGCTTCATGTCCTGACCGCTGCGATCGGCGAGCTGGCTTCCCGCCTGCACATGCAGAGCAAGCACCTCGATCGCGCGCATCGTCTCCTGCGTCTCGGATTGCACGCTGCTGATGATGGCGCCGATCTGCATGGTCATCTCACGGGCGTTCTCGGCGAGCCGCTGGACCTCGTCAGCGACCGCGCTGAAGCCACGGCCCGCCTCGCCGACCGCGGCGGCATGCATGCTGGCGTTCAAAGCGAGGATGTGCGTGCGTTCTGAAATGTGGGTGACGAGGTTAACCGCCCCTGCAATCTCCTGCGCGCGTTGCGTCAGCGATTTGATGCGAACTTCCGTTTCGCGGATGGCCTCGCGAATGCTCCTGAATCCGCCGAGCGTACCCTCCATGGAGGCGATGGCAGTGCGTGTGCCGTGCGCGGCTCTGTCCGCCGCCTCGGTCGAGGATTGCGCCATGCGCGCGATGTGAGTAGTTGCCTCGGCGGAGATAGCGAGTTCCCGCGCGCATTCCTCCAGGTCCTGGCGCTCCTTGCGCGCGAGCAGCACGATGTGATCCGCCTGTGTCTTGATGAGGTTCGAGGTCTCCGCGACGTTGGCCGCCACGCGGGTGACGCTGCGCAGTACCGTCGCGGTTTCCACCGTCATCAGATTGAGCGCGTCGGCAATGGGTCCGGTGACATCGGAGCGCACCTTCGCCTTGCCCGTCAGGTCCTTCTGCGCCATCGCTGCGACGGTCTTGAGCAGGGCAATGATGGAATCGTTCAACTGCTCGCTCTCATTCTCGATGCCGAGTAGATTGCTGCGCTGAGCGAGGAGGTGGTCGAGTCCCCGACCGATAGTCTCCAACTCGTCACCGCTCGACAAGGCGGCGCGCACTTCGTAATCGCCATCGGTGAGCTTCTGCACGGTTTCACGCAGCCGGCGGACCGGCTGCAGCACCCGGCGTACGTGGACCACTGCGGCCGCAAACAAGCACACCGTCACCAGGGCGAGGAGGAGAAGCCAGCGCGGCAGCGGTGTTCCCGGGGCAGCAGCACTGGCCTGCACGAGCAGCAACGCCGCCGCGCTCGCAAGGGCTGCGCAGATGAGCGCGAAGCCCACCAGGAGCTTGGTGGTCAGCGATGTCGGAGTCTTTTCCACGGTGGGGTGATGCTCCTTCTGTAGTCTGTGACTTGCCTGAACCAGCGTGCGACAGGGCATGTGCGGACCGCTTTGGTCGAGCCCCGCAAGTGGCTGAGTGTGCCGGCTGGCATGCCCCTTGACGTTCAGTCCAGCGCCGCTTCTGCAACGTTGCGGTACAGGGAGAAATGATCGACTTCATACCAGGAGCGGCCACCCCCTGTGCAGACGCCCTGAACTGAGCGGGCAACGAGCGCGGGAAGGCCGACCATGTCTGCTTCCTCACGCGGTGTGCAGCTCAGCACCATTGGCAGCTCGTCGATGACTACGGCGAGGCCCCGCTCGCCACTGTCGATCGCGAGCAGATGGGAACGAGTGCCTTTGCGTATCTCACGCTTGAACAAGGGCGACAGATCAAAAACCGGCACGACGTTCCCGCGCTGATTGAAGAATCCGCGGATACAGGGTGTAAGCCATGGGAGCAGGTGCGTCACGGGCGTGGCGACAATCTCGCTGGCCACGCCCCTGGGTACAAGGAAGCCGGCGCCGCAAACTACGTAACCAAAGCGTCGCTCCCGCTCGCGCTGCAGTTGGCCGCCGAACCAGTCAGCTTCCTGCAGTGACGCAACCGACGACTGCAGCGGCGTGAATGAGGTGGATGTGCTCAATGCCTCTCCGTGTCGGGCATGGTCAGGATGTGCCGTTCGCCGTTCAATGACGGACGGTATAGGCCCTCAGCTGGTCGAGGATCTGGTGCGGTTCGTACGGCTTGGAGATGAGTTCCTTTGCCCCCTGCATGATCGCCCACACGCGATCAGCGCGCTGGCCTCTGCTACTGACAAAGACAACAGGGATCGTCTTGGTTGCCACGTCGGCCATCAGTCTGCGTACCGCCTCAAAGCCGTCCATGTCATCCATTACGATATCCATGAAAATCATGTCCGGCTTTTCGCTCTGCGCCTTCGATAGCGCTTCCCTGCCCGTGGACGCGGTGATTACGGTGCAGCCCTCGTTGCTCAGAATGAGCGCAAGGTTGGTCAGATCCGTACTGGAGTCGTCGACAATTAATACCTTGCTCGCGGTCATAATCGTCCCCCACAGCCGCGTGCCCTTGCCCCGGCGCTGCAGGGCCGGGGCCGCGTCTCACTGCGCTTCATTGGATGCCGACATACTGTTCGATGAGTTGTCGCAGCACCGGTGGTGTGACCGGCTTGATCAGGTAGGTATTGCACCCGGCCAGTTTGCCCTTGACGCGGTCCGCGGGCGACGAAGCGCTGGTCAGCATGACGATTGGCGTGTCTCTGGCGTGCGCGAGCTTGGCCTGTCGGCAGGTCTCGTAACCATCGATCCCGGGAAGAACGACATCCAGGAAGACGATGTCGTATCGGTCCCGGCTGATCATCTCCAGCGCCTGTTCACCGCTCTCCGCAAAGTCGATGTGCCAGGACAGCGACTGCAGCGCCTGGCGCATCTGAATGCGCACCGGCAGACTATCGTCGACGACGAGAGCGCGGACCGTGGCAGCGGGTGTGTCGGGCGCCGGTCCGAAACCATCTCGCGTTGTTGTGATCGACAGGCGGTCGGGCCCGGCACGGCGTTGCGGCGGCATGGAGATCGCCGACAGGCTTTCTGGCGGTGCTTCAGACAGCTTACGGGTGGGCATCATGGTGGCCGCCAGACTGTCCGGTGTGTCTGGCACATCGGACCCACGGAACCTGACCGCACCCTGCTGAAGAGGTGCGCTCAAAGCCGGCGATACCAGCAGCGCCTCGTCCAAGCCAAGCTTCTCCACGGCCACGCGGTTCAGGGTGGCCAGTGCCTCGTCACCACCGATTGGCGCCCGCAGCTGGTAGTGCGCCGTGTCGAAGGTGCGCCAGCGAGAGACCACGATCGAGGGCGGCACCGCGCTGAGTTGGCGGATGTGAGCCCGGTAGCGCACCCACATGGCCAACGCCGCCGTCAGGTCGGCGTTGACGATCAAGATGTCAGGTCGCAACGTGAGCGGCACCAGCGTATAGAGCAGCCGTCCGCTGGGGATCTCGGAGAAGACATCGTGAAGCTGCTGCCGCTCTTCCACGGTCAGGCCGATAAGCGACACAGACACCGTTCGTGGAGCTTCCATGGCGGCCGGTACTTTGCTCTGCAGCTCCAGGGTGTCGCGTGGAGCGTTCACAACGCTATGCCTCTTCGACCAGAAGGTAGACCAGCGTCTGATTCAGGAGCTGGTAGGCAATCTCGCCGAATGTCGCGGGCCCGGTCAGTTGTGCGGTCTTCTTGCCATGGAGGCCGGAATACAGATAGTTGAGGACACAGTTGCAGGAGAAGGCCACGGGCTGCTCGAAGTGAGGGATTGCCGAGTAGAAGGCTTCTACGTAATCATCGACCGGAGCGGCAAACCTATAACGCACGCCGCGGAAAACAGGGGCATAGAACGATACATTGTTTCCACGTTCATCGACCTGCTGCAGGCTCACATTGATCATCGTTCCCGAATAGTCGGCAACCAATGGAAGGCGCAGGTCGATATTGTTTTCGCGAACATGCTGGGCAAAGCTGCACTCCACGCCGTTGATGCGGCACGTGCTGGCGCTGAAACCCGTTTCCGGGAACTCGATCGCATCGCCGGTGCCTTGAGTGAAGGTGTTGACAATCCCGATATTGGCGACCTTGTCGGGCTTCAGGGTCACGTGCATTACAAGGGCGCGATCGCTGGAGTTATCGCCCGTCACACCATTGAAGACAGTCGGCCGCATTTTGCCCAGGTCATCCAGATGCACCCCGGTGACCCAGCCGGCAATCGGCTTGAGGAACATGTCCTCGTAGCCAGGCGCATGCTGGGCATAACTGAGGTGAACTTCGCTGGTGGCTGGAATAAGCAGGATGGAGAAGCCGTTGTCAGGTGCATCTTTCGCGACCTGCCCGATCGTCCTGGCATCGTAGTAGCGCACCTGGACGGCAGTGGCGATCTGTGGCGGCAGCTCGGCACAAAAGACCAGCTCACGGCTGGCCTGGCCGCCGTTCTGGGCAACAAAGTACGGAATGGAGCCACCGATCCAGCGGCCACGCGGCAGCTGCCTGAGCAGTGCTTCGTCGCCGGCAAGCCATAGCACCCTGCCGCGCTCAATGGCGGCCGCGGCGTCTCGTGGCGCAACGAGCCGCCCGTTGACGTCAGCGGAGAGCGCCGTCGGATGCTGCGTTTGCGGTCCCGCGCCCACGCCTTGGTAACCGCCGTCAGGCTGCTTTCAACTGTTCCAGCTCGGCCCGGTGGCGACTGCGGTGCTTGATGAAGTACTGCCGCAGCACGCGTGCGGCTGCAAGCCGCAACGCCTCCGTTGGGTGCGTGCCGAGCGACAGGCGCACCCGCTCAAGCAGCATTTTCAGCCCGAGCGCGTCGGTCTTGATCTGCAACTCACCGTTAATGAGTCGCTGCCAGCTTGGGTGGTTCTCCGCCGGCACCTCCACGAATTCGACAACCTGGCCCCCGCCGGTGGCGGGTGGTGCCGTGTCGGAGCCAGCCAACAACCGCAGTTCCCGTTCATGACGTGCCCGGTACTTTTCAAAGTACTGACGGAGCACGCGCGCTGCCGCGAGGCGGGCCGGCTCAGAAGGACTGCGTCCCAGAGTGAGGCGTATGCGCTCCAGCAGCATGGTCAGTCCCACGGCGCTGCTCTGGATATCGAGAGCGCCGTCGATGAGTAACTGCCAGCAGCGGGCCGTCTCCGCCGGCACCTCTGCGTCGGCCTTGGTCGGCGTACCCGGGCCACGCCGCTGCGCGGCGGCAAAGGCCTGCAGTTGCGCGAGCTCGGCGCGATGGCGGCCATGATGCTTGATGAAGTACTGGCGCAGGATGCGAGCGCCAGCCAGCCGGCCTGCCGGCGTGGGTTGTCCGCCGAGAGACAGACGCAGGCGCTCGATGAGCATCTTGAGTCCTATCGCATCGGAGCGGACGATAATGTCGCCATCAATCATGTGTTGCCAGCTCACGTCGTTTTCGGGCGGAAGATCTGCTTCCGATCGCGCGGGAGAGGCCGTCACGCCGCTCGGCGCCACGAGGTCGAGAAGCTGCGCCAATTCGATCTTGTGGCGGCTCCAGTGCTTGACGAAGTATTGCCGCAGAATGCGGGCGCCGGCGATACGCGATTTTTCGGTGGGATTGCTGGCGACGGTCAACCGTATCTGTTCGAGCAGCATCTTCAGGCCAAGAGCCCTGATGTGCACGGCGGTCTGTTCGTCGATGAGACGCTGCCAGACTGGATGCGACTCGTGCGGCACGCATTCACTGGCGGACGCCGAGCTTACGGCGGTAATCGGCCTCTGTGCCGGCTCTTCCTCGGCCTCGTGGTCGAGGTAGGCAACTTCCAGTCCGCCATCGTCGAAGTGGGCCTTCCCATACGCTATGGTCGACGCAAGCGCGCCGACCGGTTCGTCGGTCTCGAGAATGCGGTTGCGTTCATTGACCCCGCATATGTCCGCGGCATTGATGCTCAGGAGCCGTGACACCGCGTTGACCGAATTCAGCATGCGTAACGCCTCAACGATCACCCGCTCCATCTCGTGGGTGAAGCGTGAACCCGGCTTTGCCCAGCTGCGCTGGCATGCGCACTCGCTGGTACCGCCGCCAGGCATGATCGGTACCGAAAGGTAGGTGCGCATCTCACCGAAATTCAGGTGTCGCAGGACGATGCGCTTGCAGTCGCGCGCGAAAGGCAATGCGCATCGACAGCGCGGGCATGGGCGGTGCTTCCTGAAAAGGGAGGGTCGGCCCGGACCGAACCCGACTTCAATATCGATTCGGTTGGACGGCTTGTCGACCTGCACGCCCTCGACCTGCCAGGGTTCATGCAGTTTCAGAATCTGACGACAGAATTCGCTATCTAGCATGCTGCACACCCCCTGCCGATACTCAGGCCGATTGCCCTATCGCGGAGAGGGATCGCTGACCGTCATGAGAACGGGCGATCTCCCCCCGCAAACAAGCAACGTTATGCCGTAACGGCTTCGCATGCACTGGCGGTATGGTCCCAGGCATCACCAAATAACAAGCGCAGACACCAAACCCCGCATTGCGGGCGGTCACGGCTGTTTACACTTAACCCCTATGACGTAACGAGTGCCTTCCGCGCTTGCGGGACGCAGATGGCGCTGGCTCTGTGAGACTTTAGTTATCGCTGACTTGCCTTGGGTTGAGCCTTATTCTGTCGTCGGGGCTATGCTGGGACCCTGATGCAAGCCTCATTTCCCAATGGCCAAGATACCTTACACAGGCGTTATTCGAAAAGGTTGCAGTAACGATCGAGCTGCCAATCCCTTTCGTCCTGAATTCTCAGTTTAAGCTATTGTTTGGCTGAGCAATAGTGGCATTCTGTGATGGATTGGGCGAAATTTGGGAAACGAGCTGCTGTGCAGTGCGTTACCCCACCTAGCACGGCAGGGTGTGTATGGCAGTCTGGACAGTGCCTTGGAGGAACGGCATCGGCGGCTCTACACTTGTCGGCGTGTCGCTACGGCCTCATCGCTCATGCGGCGCTGCCATGCCGTCGCGGACTACGATCGAACAGGCCGAATCACCGCTGAAGTTTCCCTGCCAGTATCCAATCAAGGTGCTGGGCTACTGGGCAGAGGATTTCGATGCGCTGGTGCTGCAGATCATTCGCCGCCACGTCCACGACATCGGCGAAGGGTCCGTACGCTCGCGCGAGAGCCGCGGCGGGCGCTACGTATCCGTCACGGTGACCATCGAGGCGCGTAGCCGCGACCAGCTGGATGCCATTTATCGCGATCTGACCAGCGAGAGGCGTGTGGTGATGGCCCTATGAACGTGCTCGTGCGCGCGCTGGGGCGGCACGATTACCTCGCCGTCTGGGACGCCATGCGACAGTTTACGGAGCGGCGGACTGCCGACACCCCGGATGAAGTCTGGACGCTCGAGCACGAGCCGGTCTATACGTTGGGGCTCAGTGGCCGGACGGAGCACATTCTCGGCGCTGGCAGCCTCCCGGTGGTGCACTGCGATCGGGGCGGGCAGGTCACGTATCACGGGCCCGGTCAGTTGGTGGCGTATCTGCTGCTCGACCTCACGCGATTGCGCATGGGTGTCAGAAGCTTGGTCCAGCGGGCCGAACAATCCGTCATCGATGTCCTGATCGAGTACGGACTGGCCGGACGGCGACGGGCCGGCGCACCGGGTGTCTATATCGGTGAGGCCAAGATCGCCGCCCTTGGTTTCCGCATCCGCCGCGGCTGCGCCTACCACGGTGTCGCGTTCAACGTAGACATGGACCTGGAACCTTTCACTCGCATCAACCCGTGCGGCTGTCCAGGTCTGCCCGTCACGCAGCTGCGTGACTTCGGCATTGTCGATGAGGTGCCCGCGGTGGCGGAGCGCTGGCTGCCGCATCTGCTGCGCAATCTGGGACTGAGAGAGCAGGCCGCGACAGAGACACGGGAACACTTGAGACTGGCGTCTCTATGACAGAGGACCTGTCACAGAAGGAACAGGATGCACCCGCGATGGCGCGCCGGGTTCCGGCGGGCGTAGCGCTGCGTGGCGCCGACAAGCTGGCCCGCATCCCGATCAAGATCGCCGCGATCGATGGACCGCTGCCTCGCAAGCCGGAGTGGATCCGCGCGCGGGCTCCCACGGATCCCAAAGTGACGGAACTGAAGCGGCTGTTGCGCGAGCGGGATCTGCACACCGTGTGCGAAGAGGCATCCTGCCCTAACCTTGGCGAGTGCTTTGCGCACGGCACAGCGACGTTCATGATCATGGGCGATATATGTACGCGTCGCTGCCCGTTCTGCGATGTGGCGCATGGGCGGCCACTCCCGCTCGACTCCGGGGAGCCGGCGCGCCTCGCCGATGTGATTGCAACGATGGGTCTGCGCTATGTCGTCATCACCTCTGTCGATCGCGACGACCTGCGCGACGGCGGCGGCGGACACTTTGCCGCCTGCATCAGCGCCGTGCGCAAGCGGGTACCGGACATCAAGATCGAAATTCTCACCCCCGATTTTCGCGGCCGCATGGATGCCGCCCTCGCGCCGCTACACGCCGCCCCGCCTGACGTGTTCAACCACAATCTGGAGACGGTCCCGCGCCTTTATCGGCGGGTGCGTCCGGGTGCGGATTACGCCTGGTCATTGCGGCTGATCCAGCGCTTCAAGGCTGAACATCCGCAGGTGCCCACCAAGTCCGGCCTGATGCTGGGGTTGGGGGAATCGATTGAAGAGGTGCAGGCGGTGTTGCGCGATCTGCGCGCCCATGACTGCGGAATGGTGACCATGGGCCAGTACCTGCAGCCGAGCCGCGCACACCTGCCGGTCGCGCGCTTTGTGCATCCGGACGAATTCACGGCGTTGGGCGACTATGCCCAGGCGCGGGGATTCATCAGCGTGGCGAGCGGCCCGATGGTGCGTTCCTCCTATCACGCCGACCAGCAGGCCCGCGGCTTGTTCTGATCACGAAAGCAGTTCATCGACCCTCGGCAGCAGACGCCGCCGAGGGCGCGTCGGGAGGCGGGAGGAACAAGGCGGGGTCCACCATGGTGTTGTTGAGAATGACGGAGAAGTGCAGGTGTGGACCGGTCGCGCGGCCGGTCATGCCGGAGAGCGCAATCTGTCCGCCACGGGCAACTGCCTGACCGGGTTCGACCAGGATCTTGCTTAGGTGGCAATACAGTGTGATGAATCCCTGGCCGTGGTCGATGAATACCGTCTTGCCGTTGAAGAAATAATCGCCGGTATCGATCACAGTGCCGGCCGCGGCGGCCACGACGGGAGTGCCAGTGTCGATGGCGATATCGAGGCCGGAATGCGGGTTGCGCGCCTGGCCATTGAAGAAGCGTTGCAGACCGAACGGACTGCTGTAAGGACCCTGCGCTGGCGGGGAGAGCTCGATCGATACGGGAGCGACGCCGCTCCAGTGGGCCTTGGCTGCGGCGATCCGCCTGCTCTCGCGGTTGATGCGCTCCATATCCCGGGCATTCGGCTCCACCTTACGCTTGTCGGTGATGGTCAGGTGTTGCTCCGCGTAGTGCTTGGCCTCGACCTGAAAACGATGTACACGGCGTTTGCCGCCACTTTGCACCGCCAGTTCGTGCGTGCCCGGTCGGGCGCCGAGGGGTATTCCCACGACCGCAACATAGCCTTCACCCTCTGGCAATACCATGACCCGGCGGCCGTTGAAGGTCGCCTGCGGCGGGGATCCGTCCGCTGTCCTGATGAGGATGGTCACAAAGCCGCCGGGCACGCCCGCGCCGGTTGGCAACGCCACGCCCGGGCCGCAGACGGCCAGTGGCAGCGCGCCGGTGATCGCGATCAGATGCCTTAAGGCGCGAGGCAGGCGGGTCGATCGACCATTCATTCGCGATCGCTTTGCACGGCCTCAACAACGCAGGAGAGGCGACCGCGGGCGAGTCTGGCATGCACGGTGTCCCCGGGACTGGCGGCAGATGCATCGCGCAGAATGGACTGGTCGGCAGCCAGAGTGACAATGGCATAACCTCGCTCCAGAGTGGCCAGGGGGCTGACCGCATTAAGAGCGCGCAGGGCGCTCTGCCAGCGCGCACTGCAGGCCTGCAACTGCCGACGCATGGCCTGCCGCAGGCGAATCTCCATCTGCGCGCAGCGCTCGCCGTGGAGCCTGAGGCGCTGCGCAGGGTTCTGCACCGCCAGCCGTGCTGACAGCCGGATCAGGTCGGCGCGACGACGCTGGACCCCGGCAGCGGCGGCAGCGAGCAGGCGCGTCGTAAGCTCATCAAGCCGCTGCATAAGCTGCTGAAGGCGGCGTCCGGGGTGGACCAGCCGGCGCCCGAGCCAGCCTATGCGTTCCGCCTGCCGGGCGAGACGCGCGAGCATGAGGTTCCGGAGCCGCGACTCGAAGCTGGCAACTGCTCTGCGGATATCATTGCAATCGGGACTGACCAGCTCCGCGCTGACGGAGGGCGTCGGGGCACGCAGGTCGGCCACGAAATCGGCAATGGAGAAGTCAATCTCGTGCCCGACGCCGGTGACAAGGGGGGTGACGCAGTCATGGATGGCACGCGCGACGATCTCCTCGTTGAACGGCCACAGATCCTCGAGCGAGCCGCCGCCGCGCGCGAGAATGAGCACATCACACTCGCCGCGCTCATCGGCGGTGCGGATCATGGCCGCAATCTTCGGCGCGGCGCCTTCGCCTTGGACCGGGACCGGATATATGACGATCGGCAGGCAGGCGAAGCGGCGCTTGAGCACGCTCAATATGTCCCGGATGGCGGCGCCGGTCGGGGAGGTAATGATGCCGATGGCGCGCGGGAACCTGGGCAGCGGCTTCTTGTGCCTCTCATCGAACAGTCCTTCGCCCGCCAGCTTGCGCTTGAGCTCCTCGAACTTGAGCCGCAGCAACCCTTCGCCGGCGGGCTCCGCGTGCTCGATGATGAGCTGAAA
Organism: Chromatiales bacterium; assembly: GCA_052388435.1. Lineage (GTDB taxonomy): Bacteria > Pseudomonadota > Gammaproteobacteria > JAJPIJ01 > JAJPIJ01 > JBQTIC01. Next base: position 33,908 of record JBQTIC010000095.1, read on the forward strand.
ATCGCCGCGGCCTTCATAGAGGCTGACGCGCGCCCGCACCAGAAGGCTCATGCCATCTTCGGGAACGAATGTGAGCAGCGCGTTGCGGTTGCGGAACATCGCGCAGCGCACCTGTGCCTGCCGGTCCTTGAGCGTGAAGTACCAGTGAGCGGAAGTCGGGCGGGAGAAATTGGAAACCTCGCCTTCCACCCAGAGCAGCGGAAAGCTTCCTTCGAGGAGCGCGCGCGCTTCGCGGTTCAACCGCGAGATGGAGTAGACCTCGCGCTGCATGACTGTGCTCGCGAACGCTGAATCAGCGGAAGGCGGCATTTTGGCAATCATACGCCTATTCGGTCATTTACCGCGCGGCGGCCAAATACTTATAATCTACGGATCATAAAGAAGACCACGACGGTTCGAGGCGTCACGAGTTCCTGGTCCCCATGCGTATCACCGGCGAAGCCCTCACATTCGATGACGTCCTGCTGCTGCCCGCGTTCTCGCAGGTGCTGCCGCGCGAGGTCAGGTTGGACACTCCGCTCACGCGCACGATCCGGCTCAACATCCCGCTGATGTCTGCGGCCATGGATACTGTCACCGAGTCGCGGCTCGCCATCGCGCTGGCGCAGGAGGGCGGCATCGGCATCATTCACAAGAACCTGAGCGCCGAGGAGCAGGCGCGCGAGGTCCGCCGCGTCAAGAAATTCGAAAGCGGCATCATCCAGAACCCCATCACGGTCAAGCCCGACACCAGTATCGGTGAGGTGTTGAATCTCACGCGCGAGAAGCGGATCTCCGGCGTGCCCGTGGTCGAGGGACAAGACCTCGTGGGCATCGTCACGGCTCGCGACCTGCGTTTCGAGACCCGCTATGGCGAGCCGGTATCCAGCATCATGACGCCTAAAGCTAAGCTGGTGACGGTAAAAGAGGACGCCGCCCAGGATGAGGTGATCGCCCTGCTGCACAAGCATCGCATCGAGAAGATACTGGTTGTCAATGACAGGTTTCAGTTGCGCGGCCTCATCACGGTCAAGGACATGCAAAAGGCCAAGGAATATCCGAACGCCTGCAAGGATGAACATGAACGGCTGCGCGTGGGCGCGGCGGTGGGTACCGGAAAGGGCACGCAGGAGCGCGTCGCGGCGCTGGTGAAGTCCGGTGTGGATGTGATCGTGGTCGACACTGCGCACGGCCACTCACAGGGCGTGCTGGACACCGTCCGCTGGGTGAAGAGGACCTATCCCGACACGCAGGTGATAGGCGGCAACATCGCGACCGGCGAGGCGGCGAAGGCATTGGTCGAGGTCGGCGCCGATGCCGTGAAGGTAGGCATCGGACCGGGTTCCATTTGTACAACGCGTATCGTCACCGGTGTCGGTGTGCCACAGATCACCGCCGTCGGCTCGGTGGCCGAGGGGCTCCGGGGAAGGGAAATTCCGCTCATCTCAGACGGCGGTATCCGTTATTCCGGCGACATTGCGAAGGTGCTGGTGGCAGGCGCTCACGCGGTGATGATCGGCGGCCTGTTCGCCGGCACTGAAGAGGCGCCGGGTGAGGTCGAGCTGTATCAGGGACGGACATACAAGGCCTACCGGGGCATGGGCTCACTGGGCGCGATGACCCAGCAACACGGATCTGCCGACCGCTACTTCCAGGAGAGCGGTGAAATCGAGAAGCTGGTGCCGGAAGGGATCGAGGGCCGGGTTCCCTACAAAGGCCCACTCACCGCTATCGTGAATCAGCTTATCGGCGGTTTGCGCGCGGCGATGGGGTACACCGGTTGCGCGGACCTTGAGGAGTTCCGGACCAAGCCCGAATTCATCCGTGTCTCGATCGCAGGGATGCGCGAGAGTCATGTCCACGATGTCACCATCACCAAGGAAGCCCCGAACTACCGCGTCGAGTGATGGGTGGTAGTTCGTGATGGGTTATTGGTCATCGGTGAACGCATGCAGTCTCGGTTATCCCGGTATCGCGTCACGGCGGGTGATCACGAATCACCAGTCACCGATCGTCAATTGCCATCGATGACCGACATCCACGCTGATCGCATCCTGATTCTCGATTTCGGCTCGCAGTACACGCAGCTCATCGCGCGACGTGTGCGCGAGGCAAGTGTCTATTCCGAGATCCACCCCTTCGACATGGACGACGAGGCGATACGCGCCTTCCGGCCGCGCGGGATCATTCTCTCCGGTGGCCCGGAATCGGTCACCGTTGCGAAGCAGGTGATTGCGCCCGAAGTGGTCTTCAGCCTCGGCGTGCCAGTGCTGGGCGTCTGCTACGGCATGCAGACGATGGCCGCTCAGCTCGGCGGCAAGGTGCAGTCCGCCAACCATCGCGAGTTCGGCTATGCAGAAGTGCGGGCACGTGGCCATTCGCGACTGCTCACCGATATCGAGGATCGCACCAACGAGGACGGGTACGGGTTGCTCGATGTCTGGATGAGTCACGGCGACCGAGTCGATGCGCTGCCCCCGGGATTCAAGGTCATTGCCTCAACGCCGAGCTGTCCGATTGCCGGCATGGCCGACGAGACGCGGCGTTTCTACGGACTGCAGTTCCATCCCGAGGTCACCCATACACGCCAGGGCCAGCGCATCATCAATCGCTTTGTGCACGATCTGTGCGGCTGCGGTTCAGGCTGGACGACGGAGAACATTATCGGAGACAGCGTCAACAGGATACGGACGCAGGTCGGCAGCGAGCAGGTGCTGCTGGCTCTTTCCGGCGGTGTGGACTCCTCCGTGGTGGCAGCGCTGCTTCATCGCGCCATCGGCCATCAGCTCACCTGCGTGTTCGTTGACAACGGCCTGCTGCGGCTGCACGAGGGCGAACAGGTCATGGCGACCTTCGCACAACACCTGGGCGTGCACGTGCACCGCGTCGAGGCCGAGCGGCGCTTTCTCGACGCTCTGGCGGGCGTCAGCGATCCGGAGCAGAAGCGCAAGATCATCGGCGGGATGTTCATCGAAGTGTTCGAGGAGGAGGCCGCGAGACTCAAAGGCGTGAAGTGGCTGGCGCAGGGCACTATCTATCCCGATGTCATCGAGTCGGCCGGTGCCGCGACCGGCAAAGCGCATGTCATCAAGTCGCACCACAATGTGGGCGGTCTGCCGGAGCGTATGCGGATGAAGCTCATCGAGCCGCTGCGCGAGCTCTTCAAGGACGAGGTCCGCAAGCTGGGTCTGGAACTTGGGTTGCCCTACGAAATGGTGTATCGGCATCCCTTCCCAGGGCCGGGACTGGGAGTACGTATCCTGGGCGAGGTGAAGAAGGAGCACGCGGACACCCTGCGGTGCGCGGACGCCGTCTTCATCGAAGAGCTGCGCAAGCACGACCTCTACCACAAGGTGAGTCAGGCTTTCACCGTGTTCCTGCCGGTGAGATCAGTGGGCGTGACCGGCGACAGCCGTCACTACGAGCACGTCATTGCCCTGCGCGCGGTCGAGACGGTGGATTTCATGACCGCCCATTGGGCGCACCTGCCCTACGAACTTCTCGACCATGTCTCCCGGCGCATCATCAACGAGGTGCCCGCGGTCTCACGCGTCGTCTATGACATCTCCGGCAAGCCGCCGGCCACCATCGAGTGGGAGTGACTTAAAGTCATTCCGCACCGTTCACGGTCGATCGCGGTTTTCAAGCCGCGGGACCGGGCGCTCAGCCCGGTCGAGATTCGGGCCTTCTTCACGGCTCTGGAATCCGTGGCGACCCTTCCGACCTTGAAGCTGGCCTTGCGCTTGATCCTGCTCACCCTCTGCGCCGCACAGGGTCGACGCTGCTGCACGAAGCCGGCTTCAATTCGGACTGGATCGAGAAGTGCCTGGCGCACCAGCAGAAGGGCGTGCGCGCGATCTACAACAAGGCCGAGTACGCGGAGCAGCGGCGCCAGATGCTGCAGGCATGGGCCGAGATGGTCGACGGCTGGATCCGCGGCGGCGACGTTGTGCCGTTGAGGCGTGTAGCTTAAGTCAATCATCGAGGCTGCCGCCGGCGGCCCGGCGATAGCCTCGGGACAGGGGAGCGCGAGGGGAGAATCCCCTCGCGGTTTTTGCGAGGGGACCCTCATGCTGCGCCGGTCTATGCGGCCAGACGGCCGTACTTGACCAGACGCGCCCGGACTGCCGCCGGCGTGCGTTCATGGGACGCGGCCAGCTCCTGCAACGCGCGGCCTGCATCGAACGCGGCGAGAAGCTTCCGGTCTTCGTCTTCGCTCCAGGGTTGGCCGGTTTTCTGCGGCATTTGCGACCTGCGGCGCTCGATGCGGTCGATTTGCTCCAGCGCGCTCGCGGCGACGTAGAGCGCACGAACGACCTGCGGACGCTGATACTGCGACTAGGGCGGGAAGACCTCGCCCGATTCCGGGTCCACGCCATTCGCCAGGGAACGAACTACTGCGAGTGCTTCGGCTGCATTCATTGCTTGATCTCCTTGAGGTTGAGTTGGAGAGGTCGAAAATCGATCCTCTCGCTGAACCTCCTTCGCTCCCGCCCTCGGGGCGGGGGGTGGGGAGATTTCGAGAAACGAGAACACGCGCCTTTCGGTGCGCTCTGCTTTGATCCCCACGCAGTCCCCTTCGCAGAAGGTTGAGGGGCTGCGGCGGGGCGAGCGCGCCGGGTCTACGCGAGGGGCGGTAGGGGTTGTCTGTGTGCGCCGGTGCGGCGGCTCATGGCACGTGACAGGCTCGCTTCACCGCTTGGCTCGGGCCGTGAAGCACCGGCGCCGTGTTGCTACGGGCTGCGGAACTGTGCAGCGTTCTTGCGCGCCCCGATCTGCCACCCCTCGTCCAGCGTGAGGATGAAGACGCCAGGCCGCCCGGCAGCCCACGCCCTGCCCGTATCGGCCGAGGCGAAGAAATGCACGTGACAGCAGAACGTCTCGGTCACGCTCCGCTCGACCTCGGCTTCGTTCGGCACGAGAAACGAGAGAGCGGCGGACTCGGACAGGGCGGACTCCACACCCGTCGGCGCGACCTTTAGCGCGACCTGTTTGCCGCTGACAGGGCATGCGGACTCCACATCGGCCGACGCGCCGAGTAGCGCCGGCAGAAACAGCGTGTCCCATGCGCACCAGGTGTGAAGCTGTGTTCGCCCGACGCGAAAGCGGTGTTTCGTCGTCGAGAGCGTCAATCCCCAAAAGGCTGTAACGGCGCCGTCCTTATTTCGTTCG
>JBQTIC010000096.1:0-51891 GCA_052388435.1 Chromatiales bacterium
TTCTCAGAGCACGCAAAGCAAAAAGCGTGGTTTTTGCTTTGCTTCATCTTCAACGGCTTGCCGCCGTCGAAGATGGCGGCACATCCCTGTGCCGCAGGAACCTCTGACTTAATCAGAGGTTCCCTAAGTTAAGAGCCGCGCATTGCAACAACACCGAGCAGCATCGGCGCCTGGCATAAGGTATGCCCGGTCGAACCTTAACCCTGTGACGCTGCTGTGGGCTGCCTCCCCCATCGCGCTACAGCGAAAAGCGCAACGCACGCGAAACCCGGCTCCCCTCCCTCCTGACCAGACTGCCGCAGGAGGATCTCGATTGGGTCGGTTAGAGATCTGGATCAGCGATCGGAATCAGGTGCTCGCTTCCGAGACGGCCCTCGAGCACTAACCGATACCCTGTCTCGGCGGCCGCTGTCGCTGTCGTTCCAGCCCGACAAACCCGTTTTGCCCGGCCGGCCCATCGTACACTCGTGGACCCTCATTACTTGAGATATGACTTTAAGTTCACCCTTTATTTGGCTGACTCGACATAGACAACTAGAACACATCACGGCCACCTAGTCGGGTCACTGCGCATTGGCACATCACATGCAGGGAGAGCTACAACATTGTATGCCTTACAACTTTCAGGAGAGAAGGATTCGGATCATGGCACTGCAACTGGTCGTGAACAACACCGGCGGCCACTTACATAGGCGTCCGTGCCTCCCAGGCGAGGCGCCCTACTTCGACGGGCTCCTCGAGCGAACCCGCGCCCAGTTGCGTGACGACCTTGTCTACTACCAGCGCAAACTCAAGGATCTGAAGCAGTCTGAGCCCGAAAGCCTTACCGAACTGAAATCGCTTTATCGCTCTCGCGAACAGTACATCTTGCGCCTCCTCCGCACGATGGGTGATCGGTTGCAGGCAGTGTAGCAATCGCTGATTTAGTCGCTGTTCCCTTCTCGTTGGGACCTCTGCCCGCCGCCTCCGGCGGGCTCTTTTTTGCGCCGCATACCGCCGCTTTTCGGCACCCGAGGCCTCTCGCGTCAAGAATACCGTTGCGACGATGCCGATGCCCAGCAATGCCGGATGAGTTCGGAGCAGCCCTGCCGCGACACGCGCCCGCTTGCGACCACCGCTGGTGGCTTCTCATAATGTCACGCAACCACAGTGCGGACACACACGATGGAACGCCCCTGGCTGGCCAGCTATCCGACGGGAGTGCCCGCTGACGTCGATCTTACTGCGGTGAGTTCTCTGGTCGCCCTGCTGGAGAAAAGCATCGACCGTTACAAGCTCCTACCGGCCTTTAGAAGCCGCGGACGGGTCTTGCGCTACTCGGATGTGGATGCGCTGAGCCGGGATCTTGCGGCCTTTCTGCAGAGCGCGGGCTTGACCAAGGGTGGGCGCATCGCCCTGATGCTGCCCAACTCGCTGCCATACCCGGTAGCCACAATCGCCGCGCTTCGCGCGGGCCTAGTCGTGGTTAATGTCAATCCGCTCTATACGCCGCGTGAACTGGGGCAGCAGTTGCGGGACGCTGGCGCCAGCGCGATCGTCGTATTGGAGAACTTCGCCCATGTGCTGGCCGAGGTAATGCCGGAGATCCCGGTGCGTCTCGTCATCATCAGCCGCGTCGCTGATCTCCTCGGCTTCCCTCGCGGAAGTCTCATCAACTTCGGGGTCAAGCACGTCCGCAGGCTGGTGCCCGCCTATGACATTCCGGGTGCGATCACGCTCCGGGCTGCACTCAGGAAGGGACGCGAGCTCCCGTTTCAGGCCGTGGATGTCGGTCGCGACGATATCGCCTTTCTCCAGTACACCGGCGGCACGACGGGTGTGGCCAAGGGTGCAATGCTGACTCACGGCAACCTGCTTGCCAACGCGCAGCAGATCTGCGCGTGGCTCGGTCCTTTCGTTACCGCCGGGCAAGAGCGCATCGTCACTGCCTTACCGCTCTACCACATTTTCGCGCTGACGGTGAACTTTCTGACCTACTTCACATTGGGCGGCCTAAACACGTTGATCGCCAACCCTCGCGATCTCGATAGCTTAATTGATGATCTGCGGGCGGCTCGCTGCACCGGCATTACTGGAGTCAACACGCTTTACAACGCACTCCTCAGTCACCCGCGGTTCACGGACATCGACTTCTCCGCATTGAAGGTCGCCATCGGCGGTGGCACAGCGGTTCAGCAAACGATCGCCGAGCGCTGGAAGCAGGCGACGGGCAGGCCACTGGTGGAGGGCTACGGACTCACCGAGTGTTCGCCGGTGGTCACTATTAACCCGATCAACATCGAGAACTATACCGGTACGATCGGCCTGCCGATCCCTTCCACCGACTGCATGGTGGTCGATGATCGGGGTCACTCACTGCCGGCCGGTAAACCTGGCGAGCTGTGGGTGCGCGGCCCGCAGGTCATGAAGGGCTATTGGAATCGCCCGGACGAGACGGCCAAGGTGTTCAGTGCCGAGGGCTGGCTTCGTACCGGCGATGTGGCCGTGATCGATGAGCGAGGTTACATCAAGCTGGTAGACCGCAAGAAGGATGTGGTGCTGGTCTCCGGATTCAAGGTATTCCCGAATGAGATCGAAGATGTGGTCGCCAGCCATCCTGGTGTTCTGGAGGTCGCGGCGATCGGCGTGCCGGATCCACATTCGGGAGAGGTCGTGAAGATCTACGTGGTGCGAAAGGACACTTCACTGACCAAAGAAACAATCATCCGCTTTTGCCGCGAACAGCTAGTGGCCTACAAAGTGCCAAAGCAAGTGGAGTTTCGCGAATCGCTGCCCAAGTCACCGATCGGCAAAATCCTGCGTCGGGAGTTGCGCAGCGCTGACAACCTCGTCGGAGCCTGACAGCTCCTTTTCCGCGGGCATGAACCAGCCCCGGACATCGTGGTCCGACCGCCGGCCGAGACCCGTGAAATCATAGAGACGCCGGTCGGCCAGATGCGATGCCGCCTGGAGCGCGGCGAAGATGGATTCCATACGCCCCGGCCATCTTTTTTCCCACTCGTTCAGCATGCCCTTGATCTGGCGACGTTGCAGGTTCTCCTGGCTGCCGCACAAGTTGCAGGGAATGACTGGAAACCTGCGGCCTTAGGCATACCGCTGGATATCAGCTTCCATGCAATAGGCCAGCGGTCGTATGACCCATGTTGCCCATCATCGCTCAAGAGCTTTGGAGGCATGGCTTTGAGCCGGCCACCGAAGAACATGTTCAGGAACAACGTCTCGATGATGTGATCGCGATGGTGCCCCAGAGCGATCTTGGTCATGCGGTGCTCTTTTGCGAAGCGGTAGAGAGTGCCGCGACGCAGCCGCGAGCACAGGCCGCACAAAGTCCTGCCTGCCGGCAGCACCCGCTTGACGACGCTATAGGTTTCCTCGTTGATGACGTGGAACGGCACGTCCAGCGCGGTCAGGTAATCGGGCGGCACGTGTTCGGGGAAGCCCGGCTGCTTCTGGTCGAGATTGACAGCGACGAGTTCAAAGCCCACCGGCGCCTTGCGTTGCAAAGCGAGCAGGACGTCGAGCAAGGTGTAGGAGTCCTTGCCGCCTGACAGGCAGACCGTGACGCGGTCACCCTGCTCGATCATGTTGAAGTCCTCGATCGCACGGCCAGCATGGCGACGCAGTCGCTTGGCGAGCTTGTCGGACTCAGACTGCTGCTTTCTGGCGAGTGCTGTCATGGGTGGAGGACGATCAGTTGCGCCCGTAATGTAGTGCGCGCTGCAGCGAAGGAAAAGTGGTGCGCTCCGGTCAGGCGCGACACCAAAACGTCAAAAAAAGGAAAACCCCGCTTGATGGCGGGGTTTTTCGGTCTCTCTCCTCCGTGCGGGCTAACCCTCGGGCATCACCGACGCAGCCTGCAGGCCCTTCGGGCCACGCTGCACCTCGAAGCTGACCTTCTGGCCCTCTTGCAGGGTGCGGAAACCCGACCCCTTGATTGCCGAGTAGTGAACGAATACATCGTCGCCACCTTCGTTCGGCGTGATAAAGCCATAACCCTTCGCTTCATTGAACCACTTTACAGTACCTGTTGCCATGCAAATTGACTCCACGGATTAATCGCTTGGGGTGTCGTGCAGAGTATCGAGGGGCAGCGCAAGGAGACCATCAGGAACTTCTTTACTACCTGCAACAATAACACTGCAGTCGCCATAAGCATAGACCAAACTCAGGAATCGCGCCAAGTGCTGCCCGATGTCCGCCGCTTGATGGACGCCCCGCCGGCCGATCGGGTAAGTTGTTGCGCATGCCGATGCCGAGGACTCTCGCGGAGCGCGTGGCGCTGGTGACTGGTGGGGCGCGCCGCGTGGGTCGCGCGGTCGCTCTGGAACTTGCGCACGCGGGCATGCATGTGGCGATTACTTACAACCGGAGTCGGGCGGAGGCGGAGGCGGTGGTCGCGGCGATCAACAGCCTCGGCAGACGGGCGCTCGCCGTGACCATCGACATGGCGGAATCCGGCGCCGCCGAAGCGATCCATGACAGTGTGACCGAGGCTTTCGGCCGTCTGGACGTGTTGATCAATAACGCCAGCACCTTTGAGCCCACGCCCTTCGGCGCGGTATCTGCCCCGGACTACGATCGCAACCAGGCGATCAATGCGCGCACCCCGCTCCTGCTGATCCAGAAGTTTGCGCCAATGTTGGGCGCGCACTATGACCCCGGTGATCCTTCCAGTCCAGGCCGCGTCGTCAATTTCATCGACATCCACGTGATGGGCGAACCGCTCAAGCACTACGTCGCCTACAACTGCTCGAAGGCCGCATTGATGGAGATCACGGCAACGTGCGCCGTTGAGCTCGCTCCTCGCGTGACGGTGAACGCGATCGCCCCGGGGGTCGTCGCGTGGGCAGAGTCCTACAGCGAGGACATGCGCCGCGAGTACCTGGCGCGGGTGCCGCTGGCGCGACCGGGAACACCGGAGGATGCGGCCGCCGCCGTACTGTACCTCGTTCGCGATGCGGCCTACTGCACAGGACAGGTAATCCGCCTCGACGGCGGTCGCTCTCTCACTTGAGCGCGGCGCGCCATGGTTGCCTCGCCCTCGTGCGGAAATCGCGAAGAGCGCTCCCGCGGAGTCTTCAACCAATCGGACGGTTTGCTGCGGGTGGGCTGGCGGGAGTGGGTGGGCCTGCCGCTGCTGAACATGCGTGCTTTGAAGGCGAAGGTCGATACCGGCGCACGCACCTCCGCGTTGCACGCCTTCTCGCTGGAGCGCTACACGGAAAGCGGAACTCCCAGGGCAAGATTCTACATCCACCCGCGCCAGAACCGCACCGACATTGCCGTAACCTGCGAGGCTGATATTGTCGATGAACGCTGGGTGACCGACTCCGGCGGGCACAAGGAGAGGCGCATCGTCATCATGACGGACATCGTTCTCGGCGATCTGCGCTATCCTATCGAATTGACCATCACCGATCGCGACACGATGCGCTTCCGCATGCTGCTGGGCCGCGGCGCCATCCGCGGCCGCCTGCTGGTTGACACTTCTGTTTCCTATCTGCTCGGCAAGCCCAAACTTCCAGCGCGAGGTGCCGGGTGAAGATCGGTATCCTTTCACGCAATCCGAAGCTTTACTCGACCAGGCGGCTCGCCGAGGCGACTATTCGGCGCGGCCACGATGTCCTGGTCATCGACTTCCTGCGATGCTACATGGATATCGCCTCGCACAACCCCAAGATCTTCTATCAGGGCGAAGAGCTCTGCGGCTTTGACGCCGTTATCCCCCGCATCGGTGCGTCGGTCACCTTCTACGGCGCGGCCGTGGTGCGCCATTTCGAGATGATGGGTGTGTTCAGCGTCAATGAGTCGGTGGCCATCACGCGCTCCCGCGACAAGCTGCGTTGTCTGCAACTACTGGCCCGCAAGGGGGTCGGGCTTCCAGTGACCGGTTTTGCCCATGCGCCAACCGATGCCCAGGAGCTGATACGGAAGGTCGGCGGGCCACCCGTCGTCATCAAACTGCTCGAGGGGACACAGGGGATCGGGGTCGTGCTCGCGGAGACTGCCGGCGCCGCCGAGAGCGTGATCGAGGCGTTCGTGGGCTTGAAGGCCGATATCCTGGTGCAGGAATACATCAAGGAGGCCAAGGGGTCCGATATCCGTTGCTTCGTGGTCAACGGCAAGGTCATCGCTGCTATGAAGCGGCAGGGCAAGGAGGGCGAGTTCCGCTCCAATCTGCACCGCGGCGGAACGGCAAGACTCGTCAAGATCAGCCCCGAAGAGCGCGCCACGGCAAGCCGGGCCGCCAGGATCCTGGGCCTCAATGTCTGCGGTGTTGATCTGCTGAGATCGAGCCACGGCCCGCTCGTCATCGAGGTCAATTCATCGCCCGGGCTGGAGGGGATCGAGACCGCGACAGGCAAGGACGTGGCGGGTCTCATCGTCGAATTCGTCGAGAAGGAGGCTGACAGGATCGCCGGGACCCGGACCCGCGGTTCTGGCTGAGAGGTTTTTGCGGCCGTCACCGAGATCGTGCGCATCACTTTTTCCTCCATCTGCGGTACGGTTTAGCGCCAGGCGCGAGCGGCATGCAGTTGTTCCCGGCGAGGCCGGTGGTCAGAATGCGCGCAACAGCGGGCCTGCTCTGCCCCATGCACGTCGTGGCGAGGGTCGGCGATCGCCGGTAGCATAAGGTCGTGGATCACGCGAAAGGGCTGCTTTTTGTCCTCCTTGCCGTGGTGACGGCAGTGTTTGGCATCCGATGGTGGCTGCAGATTCAGCGGCGCCTGGCCGATCCAGGCGGCGTACGGACGGGTCCAGCAGAGACCGCCATCGGTTTCATAACCGATTTCTTCGATACCCTGGGGATAGGGTCCTTCGCAACCACCACCTCGTTGTTCAAGTTGTTCAAGAAAGTCGTTGACGAGCTCATCCCGGGGACGCTGAATGTCGGCCACACACTGCCATCGGTGGCGCAGGCGTTCATTTACGTCGCCATCATTGAGGTGGACGTCAAGACGCTGGTACTGATGATCGCCGCCTCGGTGATTGGCGCGTGGTTTGGCGCGGGGATCGTATCGCACTGGCCGCGGCGCCCGATCCAGATCGGCATGGGCTTCGCCTTGCTGGTTGCTGGCACGCTGTTTGTAATGAAGAATCGTGATCTATTTCCCGCCGGCGGGGAGACGCTCGCGTTGGAGGGGATGCGCCTCTGGATAGGCGTCGGGGTCAATCTGATCCTCGGGGCGCTAATGACACTCGGCATCGGTCTTTACGCGCCTTGCATGATTACCGTCAGCCTGCTCGGGATGGATCCGATCGCCGCGTTCCCAATCATGATGGGATCGTGTGCCTTTCTGCTGCCGGTGGGCAGCCATCGCTTTCTTGATGCGGGGCGCTATGACTTGAGGGCTGCGCTTGGGCTTACGCTCGGCGGCGTGCCAGCAGTGCTGATTGCGGCGTTCATTGTGAGATCCTTGCCGCTGGAGGCGGTACGGTGGCTGGTGGCGGTGGCGGTGTTTTATACGGCGATTGCCATGCTGCGTTCAGCGGCACGCGAGCGCGCCGTCAGCATGGCGACATCCGCCTGGCGTTCTTGAACTGTGGAGTGGATGGGAGGCTCGAACGCGGTGTCGCTTCGGATTGCAAACCTGTTCGGTCTCCCCCGCTGGCTGACCGTCACCATGGCCTGCCCGGCTACGCACCTGCACTTCGGCTTGTGCTGGACGGCGCGGCGAGCAGACAATATGCAGCGGTGCGGACGCCGTTCAGTAAGAAGACCGAGAGGTGTTGCGAACAACGGGTTCGCGGAAATCCAGAGGCGCGGAGATTTCACTGCTCCCCTCAGTCTGCGGAGGCCCGCCCGCAGATTATTGATTGTGGCGCACACCCGGCCTTCACTCGACAATTTAGGTGACCCCTGAAAAGAGCATTCTCGATAGTGGCGCTGCTAGCCAGTGCCGGCGCCGTTGTGGCGGGGGAAGTGGAAATCCCAGAAGAGACGCCACCAGCCCAGCAAGAGGAGGTGCTCTCCGGCAGGGAGCTGCTGGATGCCTGCACCGCGGTTCCGTCACCTGCCGGAGAGCAGTCACAGTTTTGCCTGACCTTCATTGCCGGTCTGGTGCTCACGGTCAGCCGTCTGCAGGAATCCGGCCAGGAGGAGGGGTTATTCTGCATCGATCCCGAAGTGGTGAGTCTCGAGTCGGTGCGTGACCAGACCGTCCATTGGCTGCAGGAGCACGAGCGGCGCCTGGAGGAGGATGCCTATCTGCTCGTCAGCGAAGCACTGCATCAAGCCTATCCCTGCTCCCAACCGGCGGGGTCGACTTAAGCAGGGCTCCTCCCGGTATGGGAACGGTGGAAAGATCCCGCCAGAAACTGTAGCGTAATCACCCCCTGACGCATCACTCCGAGGCATGGCTCGCAAGCTGCACATCAAGACCTTCGGCTGCCAGATGAACGAGTACGACTCCTCGAAGATGGCGGCCGTGCTCGCGGAAACCCACGGCTTGCAGGTGACGGATGACCCGGCGCAGGCGGAAGTGCTCCTGGTCAACACCTGCTCGGTCCGGGAGAAGCCGCAGGAGAAGTTGTTTTCCCAACTGGGATTGTGGCGCGATTTCAAGAGGCGGAACCCAAGGGTAGTCATCGGGGTGGGAGGCTGCGTGGCCAGTCAGGAAGGCGCGGCCATCTGGGAGCGCGCCCCCTTCGTCGACATCATCTTTGGCCCCCAGACCGTGCATCGTCTCCCCCAGCTGCTCGACCAGGTAAGGCAGCGTCACAGGCGCGTTATCGACATCAGTTTCCCGGAGATCGAGAAGTTCGACCAATTGCCAGAACCCCGTGCCGAGGGGCCGACCGCGTTCGTGTCCGTCATGGAAGGTTGCAGCAAATACTGCACGTTCTGCGTAGTGCCATATACGCGCGGCGAGGAATTCAGCCGCCCGTTTGACGACGTCCTCGCGGAGGTCGCCGACCTCGCCGCCCAAGGGGTGCGGGAGGTGACGCTGCTGGGTCAGAACGTCAACGCCTATCGCGGACCCCAGCACGACAGCGGCACGGCGGATCTCGCCAGGCTCATCCGCTGCGTGGCGGCGATTGATGGCATTGACCGCATCCGCTTCACAACCTCGCATCCAGCGGGGTTCAGCGACAGCCTGATTGAGGCCTTCGCCGATGTTCCAGAACTGGTGAGCCACGTGCACCTGCCGGTGCAAACCGGCTCGGATCGCATTCTCGCACTCATGAAGCGCGGGCACACGGTCATCGAGTACAAGGCAAAGATCCGCAAACTGCGCAAGGTCCGTCCCGGACTGTCCTTGAGTTCGGATTTCATCGTCGGGTTCCCGGGCGAGACTGATTTCGATTTTGCCGCAACGATGCAACTGATCGAGGACATCGGGTTTGACCAGTCTTTCAGCTTCATCTATAGCCGGCGGCCCGGCACCCCCGCGGCGAATATTCCTGACGAGGTGCCAGTGGAGGCCAAAAAGTCACGGCTGGCCGCGCTGCAAGGTCGTATTGATGCGATGGCTGCAGAGATCAGCCGCCGGATGGTGGGCGGTGTGGAGCGGGTTCTGGTGACCGGTGTTTCCCGCAAGGACCCCGGCCAGCTTTGTGGACGCACTGAGAACAACCGCGTAGTCAACTTCCACGCGCCGCGCGATCTCATCGGCCGGTTCGTCGATGTGCGGATAGCCGAGGCGTTGGCCAATTCCCTGCGCGGACAGGGGCTGACACCCGTTGAACAGGCCTGTTGACATCCCCCGGTCGCGGGCGAGCGAGGTGGTCCTCGACCCGCTCGACAACCTCCGTCTCGCCAATCTTTGTGGCCAGTTCGACGAACACCTGCGCCAGCTTGAGCAGCGCCTCGGTGTGGAGATCAACAACCGTGGCAACGTGTTTCGCATCATCGGGACGCCGGATTCCATCGTTGCCGCCGGCGCCGTCCTGCGCAAGCTCTACGCGGCAACGGTCGATACGACACTGACACCGGCCGTCGTGCACCTGCACCTGCACTCCGCGGGCATCGAGGAGGAGCAGGAGGCAGGAGACGGCGAGATGCTGGTACGCACGCGGCGGCTGCTGGTGCGGCCGCGCGGCGCCAACCAGCAGCGCTACTTGCAGGCGATCCGGAGCCATGACATCAGTTTCGGTGTAGGTCCGGCCGGTACCGGCAAGACCTATCTGGCGGTCGCCTGTGCGGTGGAAGCGCTGGAGGCGGAGCGCATGCGCCGGCTGTGCCTGGTGCGGCCGGCAGTGGAGGCCGGCGAACGGCTGGGTTTTCTGCCCGGGGACATGGCGCAGAAGATAGATCCCTACCTGCGCCCGCTGTACGACGCCCTCTACGAAATGCTCGGCTTTGAGCGGGTCGCCAAGCTTATCGAGCGCGGCATCATCGAGGTGGCGCCACTCGCCTTCATGCGCGGACGCACCCTGAACGAATCCTTCATCATTCTCGATGAGGGCCAGAACACCACCCTCGAACAGATGAAGATGTTCCTCACCCGTATTGGCTTCGGTTCATGCGCCGTCATTACCGGCGACATCACCCAGATCGATCTGCCACGCGACCGGCCCTCCGGTCTGCGTTACGTCCTCGATGTCCTGAAGGGAACGGAAGGCATCAGCTTCACATTCTTCAAGTCCAGAGATGTGGTCCGCCATCCGGTCGTGGCGCGCATCCTGGATGCCTATGACCGCTTCGACAACCCGCTGGACGGGCATAGCCAAGGCTGATGCGTCTGGAAGTGGCGGTGCAATATGCGACCTCCCGCCGTGGGTTGCCCCATCCGAACACGGTGCGGAAATGGGCACGGGCAGCGCTAGCGGGCCGGCGCCAGGGAGGACAGGTGACGGTGCGTTTCGTGCTCCGTTCTGAGGGGGCGTGGCTCAACCGGCGTTGGCGCCAGCAGCCGGGCGCCACCAATGTGTTGTCTTTTCCCGGTGAGAGCTGGCCAGGGTTGCCTAGCTGGTTAGGGGATATCGTCATCTGCGTCCCAGTGATACGTGCGGAGGCGAGGATACAGGGTAAGTCAGTAAATGCTCACTGCGCCCATATGATAGTGCATGCCGCTTTGCATCTGGTGGGCTGTGACCACCGCCACCTCGCGGAGGCGGCGGCGATGGAAAAGTGCGAGACTGCTATCCTTAACAAACTCGGTTACCCTGATCCGTATCGGGTGGACTAGGAACGATGACATCGGACAGTATAGGCAGCCACCGCAACTGGAGGGCATGGCTGCGGCAACTTTTCCGGCTAGAGCCGCGCGACCGTCAAGAACTTCTTGAACATTTCCGTGATGCGGAAAGATCGAATCTTCTGGATCCGGATACCCTGGCAATGCTGGAGGGCGCCCTGCAGGTCTCCGAGATGCAGGTGCGTGACATCATGGTGCCGCGCTCACAGATGATGGTGGTGGAGGAAGGCGTGGACCCCTGGGATTTCCTGCCGACCATCACCGGCTCCGGTCATTCCCGCTTTCCGGTGATGAACGACAAGCAGGACCAAGTGGTCGGAATTCTGTTGGCGAAAGATCTCCTCGCCTATCTCGCCCAGAGGTCGGGCCAAAGGTTTCAGCTGAAGGATGTGTTGCGTCCCGTGGTGTTCGTGCCGGAGAGCAAACGGCTCAACATCCTGCTGCGGGAGTTCCGCTTAAGTCGCAACCATCTCGCGATCGTCGTCGACGAGTATGGCGGTGTCGCGGGACTGGTGAGCATCGAAGATGTCATCGAGCAGATCGTGGGCGAGATCGACGATGAACACGACGTCGACCGCGAAAACTTCATCAAGCCGCATGGTGCCAACCGCTACACGGTGAAGGCGCGCACACCAATCGTGGAATTCAACCAGTATTTCGACACCGACTTCAGCGACGCCGACTACGACACGGTCGGCGGCCTGGTGCTGAAGGAACTCGGCCATCTTCCGAAGAAGGGCGAACGTCTGAAGTACCAGGGGTTCAGTTTCCTGGTCCTGCGCGCCGACCGCCGTCGCATCCATACCCTGCGGGTCCTCCGGCAGACGCAGCCGGCGGTGACAGAACCACCGAAGGTCGCCACCGGCTAAAGTCAAATCGTCGGCCCGGACAACCGATAACAACGAAGCAACCTCCCCGCGCGGGAACTCCCTTTGCGGCTGAACAACCTGCGTGACGAGGGGCGCGCTATCGGCGATGCCCTCGCGCTGCTTGCCGGCGCGGCGTTGCCCTTTGCCTTCGCGCCCTTCGGCCTGTTTCCGCTGGCCATACTCTCGCAGGCGCTCCTGTACTTCTGCTGGTGCAACGCGACGCCAGCTCGCGCCCTGTGGCGCGGCTGGCTTTATGGAGTTGGTCAATTCGGTATCGGTGTCTCCTGGGTGCAGGTAAGCATCCACCAGTTCGGTCTGCCAATACTCGCTTTTTCCGTTTCAGTCACGGTGGTGCTCGTGTTGTTTCTGGCACTCTATCCCGCCCTGGTCGGCTGGGTCGCCATTCGATGGTTCAACGCGCCGTCGCGCTGGCTGATCCTTGGGGTGATGCCGGCGCTCTGGACCCTGGGAGAGTGGGTGCGCGGCTGGCTGTTCACCGGTTTCCCCTGGCTTAACCTCGGATACAGTCAGATCGACAGCCCTCTGGCGGCCTATGCACCGGTCGCTGGCGTGTACGGCGTCAGCCTTGCGGTTGCCGTGAGCGCCGGGGCATTGGTGCTGCTCTTCGCGGAGCGGCTGCGGCCGCTGATCGTGCTCGCAATGATATGGGCAATCGCGGTCGCGCTCTCACTGCTGCAGTGGTCGATGCCGACCACGGTACCGCTCAAGGTCGCTCTGATTCAGGGCGGTATCGAGCAGAGTCTCAAGTGGGACCCCGCCCTGCGCGACCAGACGCTTGATCATTACATGCGCCTGACCCAACCCTATTGGGGCAGCGACATCGTTATCTGGCCGGAAACCGCCATCCCGGCATTTGGCTCCGAGGTGAAGGGGTTCCTCGCCGGCCTCGACGAACGAGCCGTCAAGAGCGATACGGACATGCTTCTCGGCATCGCGATCGACGAACGGGACGAGTCGGGACGGCTCACCGACTATTACAACAGCATCATCAGCCTGGGAAGGGCGGTGGGACGCTATGACAAGCGGCACCTGGTGCCCTTGGGCGAATATCCACCTCTTGAGCCGATCCTCATGCCCCTGCTGCGATTGCTCAGCATACCCATGTCCGACTTCACCGCCGGTAGGCACGAGCAGCCACGGCTGCAAGCCGCGGGCCTGCGGATCGGGGGTTCGGTCTGCTACGAGGACGCGTTCGGCGAGGAGGTCATCGACTCGCTACCGGAGGCACAACTGCTCGTGAACGTGAGCAATGATGCCTGGTTCGGCGATTCGCTGGCGCCGCACCAGCACCTCGAGATCGCACGCATGCGCGCACTGGAAACGGCGCGATATCTGCTCCGCGCGACCAACAACGGCATCTCGGCGATCATCGACCCGCGTGGGAAGGTCGCTGCTCGCTCGCCGCAGTTTTCACCGTACGCGTTGAGCGGCGAGATCCGCGGGCATGACGGCGCCACGCCGTATGCGCGCGTCGGCAACTGGCCGGTGGTGATGCTCCTGCTTGCAATGCTGGCGCTCAGCCGTGCCGCCGGTGAAAGGCGGTAGCCCGGCATCTCGGGCAAGGCGGGATGTGGCTGACCCGGTGCAGATGCAGCGCCTGGCCGCAGGCCTCGCAATACAGCGTCCCCGGACCTATCACTTCGCCGGTGTGCCAGCCCTGCGCATCCGCCTCCATCGCAAGCCGGTCGAGCTCCAGCCGCGTATGGTCCACAAGCGGTTCGAGAAACTCGAGCAGGCGGTCCTCCAGCAGTGCGATGTCGAAGCGCAGCCAGTCTCGCAACTCACGCCGGCCTTCGCGCGCGTGCTGTGCCGCATCTTCGACGTCGCGACGGAGATAGTAGCCGATGCGCTCCGCCTCGTCGTGACTCAACTCCTTCAGCTCCACGGCCGTGTGCTTGGCCGTGTCGATGAGGTGCCTGAGCGACGGCAGAGGGTGTTTCACCGCTTCTTTGAGCGTGCTGGCCGCGCGCTCCAGCATGCGGCGGTAACCCGCCACCTCGCGACCCGCGTTCTCCGGTTGATTCGCAGTCATGAGATTACTCCGCCGGCATCTATGGGAAAGTTTAGCGGATGATCGACGGTGCGGATGGTGTCCCCGAGACTGACACGACGGACTCAACGGAGAGACCCTTTCAGGGGCTCGCCCCGGATCTCATCCTCGACGCGGTCGAGCGCCTCGGCTGCCGCTGCGACGGCCGGCTGCTGGCGCTCAACAGCTACGAAAATCGCGTCTACCAGGTCGGCATGCAGGACGGTGAGCCGCTGGTGGCGAAGTTTTATCGCCCGCGCCGCTGGTCCAACGAGGCAATACGGGAGGAACACGCCTATACCGACGAGCTTTTTGAACACGAGATCCCAGTCATAGCGCCGCTCGCCGACGCGAACGGCGAAACGCTGCACGAGCACCAAGGATTTCGCTTCTCAATCTACCCGCGCAAGGGTGGCAGGGCCCCGGAGCTTTCCGACCGCGACACGCTGACCTGGCTGGGACGCTTCATCGGCCGGATTCATGCAGTCGGCGCCGCACGGCACTTCGCCCACCGGCCCGCGTTCTCAGTGCACGGTCATGGCGAAATGCCAAGCGAGTTCCTGCTGGCGAATGGCTTCATCCCCGAGGACCTGCACGCAGCGTATCGCAGCACCGTCGCCGATGTTCTCAGTGCCGTGCGCAACTCCTTCGAGCGGGCTGGCGCTATCCGCGGCATCCGCCTGCATGGAGACTGTCATCCCGGCAACATCCTCTGGACCGACACCGGCCCGCATTTTGTCGACTTCGATGACTGCATGACCGGTCCCGCCATGCAGGATCTGTGGATGTTGCTCTCCGGCAGCCGGGAAGAGATGAGCGCACAACTCTCGCAGGTGCTGGCGGGCTACGAGGAATTCGCTGACTTCAACTGCACCGAACTGAACCTCATTGAAGTCCTGCGCAGTCTGCGCATGATCCACTACGCGGGCTGGCTGGCGCGCCGCTGGGAAGATCCGGCGTTCCCTCTCAATTTTCCCTGGTTCAACACGCAGCGCTACTGGCAGGACCACATCCTCGCCCTGCGCGAGCAACTGGCCGCCATGTCCGAACCAGCTCTCCCACTGGCATGGTAGCTACGACTACGGCGTTACAGACTCTGCGGTTCAAAATCCCAGCAGCCCACTAGCTAGACGCATCTCGAGCGATAGACTCTGCCAGAACGCTACGGCAGCTACAGCCTGTACGGACACGGAGAACGCGCATCAGTCTTTTTGCCGCCAGATTACTTTCAGACTTCCAGGAAGCACTGTCTGACATGTCCGCCAAGATGGTTCAGCGTGAGCATTCGGATACCTTCGTAACGCCTTGTTAGGTTCAAGCCATGCCACAGGCTTTCAGTATTGATGAAACAGCCAAACAGAACGACGTACACCAAGCGAGCCATGAGCGCTCACGGATGTTTGGGAAGGGGCCCGATATCAGCCCTCCGGGTGGTAGGGCGGGCTCAGGTCGTGGACGGCGTCGATGAAGACGCGGGCATGCTCCGGGTCCACATCCGGCGTGATACCGTGGCCGAGGTTGAAGACGTGACCTGGGTATGAGCCAAAGCTCTTGAGGATAGCGGCGACTTCTGCGCGGATACGGTCGGGAGGCGCAAGCAGCACGGTGGGGTCCATGTTGCCTTGCAGCGCAATGCGGTCACCGACTTGTCGGCGCGCCGCGCCGATGTCGGTGGTCCAGTCGAGACCCGCGGCGTCACAACCAGTGCCTGCGATCCCTTCGAGCCAGTGACCGCCGCCTTTGCTGAAGAGGATCGACGGCACGCGGCAGCCGTCGTTCTCCTTTTTTAAGCCGTCGACGATTTGCTGCATGTAGCGCAGCGAGAACTCTTTGTAAGCCGGTGTCGACAGCACGCCACCCCACGTGTCGAAGACCATCACCGCCTGTGCGCCTGCTGCGATCTGGCCATTCATATACTCGATACCCGAGCGCGCGAGGACATCCAGCAAGGCATGCAGCGTCTCGGGTTCCTGATAGAGCATTGACTTGATGCGGTGGAAATCATTGCTGCTGCCGCCCTCGACCATGTAAGTCGCTACGGTCCAGGGGCTGCCGGCAAAGCCGATGAGCGGTACGCGATCGTTCAACTCTCGTCGAATCAACCACACTGCGTCCATCACATAGCGCAGGTCTGACTCCGGATCGGGCACACCCAGCGCGCGTATGTCGGCAGCCGTTCGCACGGGCCGCTCGAAGCGCGGACCGAGTCCCTCGTTGACGGACAGACCCAGACCCATCGCGTGCGGGATGACAAGGATATCAGAGAAGAGGATTGCCGCGTCGAGCGGGTAGCGTTCGATCGGCTGCAGGGTGACCTCGCAGGCCAGCTCCGGTGTAGTGCAAAGCTTGATAAAGCTGCCGGCGCGTTCGCGGGTCGCGCGGTATTCGGGGAGATAACGCCCGGCCTGGCGCATCATCCACACCGGAGTGACATCAACCGGCTGGCGCAGCAGCGCTCGCAGCAGCCGGTCGTTCCTGGGTGAGGTCATTGTTGTCGTTCCTGGGTTTACCAGAACTGCCCTCACCCTGGCCCCTTTGTCGCCGGGCTTTCCTTGTACGTCACCCTGCTGGCGCGCTGGGCGCGACCAAATACGTTCCAGACGCATTCGTCCCGGAGGGGGAGGGGAAAGGACACTATGGAAGCGGTGGCTACGGCAACGCAACGGGGAGGTCGGTGGTGCCCATGAGGTGGCGATCGACGCCCGCGGCAGCGGAACGCCCCTCCGCGATTGCCCAGACGATGAGTGACTGGCCGCGCTGCATGTCGCCGGCGGTGAACACCCCCGGCACGCTCGTCATCCAGTTCTCATCGCGCCACACATTGCCGCGCTCGGTCAGCTTCACACCCAGCGTCTCGATCATGCCAGGCCGTTCCGGTCCGAGAAATCCCATCGCGAGCAGCACCAGGTCGGCAGGAAGCATATGCAGCGTATCGGGGATCTCCTCGAAGGCGAGGCGGCCGTCCTGGCGCTTCATCTGCACCTTGGCGAGTTCCAGAGCCTTCACGTTGCCGCTGTCATCACCGATGAAGCGCTTCGTGGAGACAGCATAGACACGCTCGCCGCCCTCTTCATGCGCCGAGGCGACGCGGTAGATATTGGGCCACTCCGGCCAAGGGTTCGCATCGGCTATCCTCTGATCGGGCGGGCGCGGCAGGATCTCCAGCGAGTGCACAGACTTGGCGCCCTGCCGATGCGATGTGCCGAGGCAGTCGGCGCCGGTGTCCCCGCCGCCGATGATGATCACATGCTTGCCCTTCGCGCCGATAGCCTGCTCCCCGGGCACGGTCTCACCCTCGCAGCGGCGGTTCTGCTGGGTGAGGTATTCCATCGCCAGATGGATGCCCTTGAGCTCGCGGCCCGGCACTGGCAGTTCACGGGCGTGGCAAGCGCCGCCGGCGAGCACGATCGCGTCAGAATCCTTGCGCAATTCCTGGACTGGTACGTTGACGCCGACGTGGCTGTTCGGTTTGAACACAACGCCCTCAGCGCGCATCTGCTCCAGGCGACGATCGAGCACGCGCTTCTCCATCTTGAATTCCGGAATGCCATAGCGCAGCAGCCCGCCGATGCGGTCGTCACGCTCGAACACTGTCACCTCATGGCCGGCACGGCGCAGTTGCTGCGCGGCGGCGAGACCCGCCGGACCCGATCCCACGACGGCGATCTTCTTGCCGGTCAGCACCTTCGGGGGCTGAGGGATCACCCAGCCCTCCTTGAACGCGCGATCGATAATGTTCAACTCAACCGCCTTGATGGTGACCGGATCGTCGTTGATGCCGAGCACGCAGGCCCCCTCGCACGGGGCCGGGCAGAGCGTTCCGGTAAACTCCGGGAAGTTGTTGGTGGCGTGCAGGCGATCGATAGCATCCCGCCACTGATCCCGGTAGACCAGATCGTTCCAGTCCGGGATCAAATTGCCCAGCGGGCAGCCCTCGTGGCAAAAGGGGATGCCGCAGTCCATGCAGCGAGCGGCCTGCTGCTTCAAGGCCTGATCGGCCCACGAGGCCATGACCTGCCTCCAGTCCAGCACGCGCTCCGTGACGGGCCGGTACGGCTGCTTGGCGCGATGGAACTCCATGAACCCGGTCGGCTTAGCCATGCGCGGCCTCCATCACAGCCTCGTCCTCCGGTATGCCGGTCTTGCGTGCCTTATCGAGGGCCTGCATGACACGCTTGTAGTCGCTGGGCATCACCTTCACAAACTTCGACTGCATCGTGTGCCAGGTGGCGAGGATCTTCTTGGCCACCGTGCTGCCGGTATATTTGACGTGGCGATTCAACAGCTCCTTCACCGTTTCCACGTCCTCATCCTCGGTGAGCGCCTCCAGAGCTACCATTTGCAGGTTGCAGCGGTTCTTAAAGTCGCTCTTACTGTCGAGTACGTAGGCGATGCCGCCGGACATGCCAGCGGCAAAGTTGCGCCCGCTTGCGCCGATGACCACCACGCGGCCGCCGGTCATGTACTCGCAGCCGTGATCGCCGACGCCCTCAACGACGGTGAGCGCGCCGCTGTTGCGCACGCAGAAGCGCTCGCCGGCAATGCCGCGGAAATACGCCTCGCCGCCGGTGGCTCCGTAAAGCACGACGTTGCCGACGAGGATGTTCTGTTCCGGCACGAAGGTCGCGTGGCGCGGCGGATAGACGATGATCTTGCCCCCCGACAGGCCCTTGGCGGTGTAGTCATTGGCATCGCCCTCCAGCGTCATGGTGACGCCGCGCGGGACGAACGCACCGAAGCTCATGCCGGCCGAGCCGCTGAAGTGCAGCTTGATGGTGTCATCCGGCAATCCTGCGGCGCCGTAGCGGCGGGTGATCTCGTAGCCGAGTATGGTGCCCACGGTGCGGTTGGTGTTCTTGATGCGCAGGATCGCCTCGACCGGCTTTTGCTCTTCCAGCGCCGGGCGGCATAGCGGTACGATCGTGGTCACATCGAGCGCCTTCTCCAGACCATGGTCCTGCGGCCGCACACAACGCACGGCCACGCCCGGCGTCGCCGGCGGCGGATTCAGGATCGCCGAGAAGTCGAGACCCTTAGCCTTCCAATGGTCGACGGCCGCTTTCACGTGCAGCTTGTCGACGCGGCCAATCATCTCGTCCACGGTGCGGAAGCCGAGCTTGGCCATGTATTCCCGCACCTCTTCGGCTACGAAGCGGAAGTAGTTCACTACGTGCTCGGGCTGGCCCTGGAACTTGGCGCGCAGGCGCGGGTCCTGCGTCGCCACGCCCACCGGGCAGGTGTTCAGATGGCAGACGCGCATCATGATGCAGCCCATCACGACGAGCGGTGCCGTGGAAAAACCGTACTCCTCGGCGCCAAGCAGCGCGGCGATGACCACGTCGCGGCCGGTTTTGAGCTGGCCGTCGGTCTGTACCACGATGCGGTCGCGCAACTTATTGCTCACCAGCACCTGCTGAGTCTCGGCGACACCCAACTCCCACGGTACGCCGCCGTGCTTGAGTGACGTGACCGGCGAGGCGCCAGTGCCGCCGTCGTAGCCCGAGATCAGCACGACGTCGGAATGCGCCTTGGCCACGCCGGCCGCGACGGTGCCGACACCGACCTCCGCGACCAGCTTCACGTGAACGCGGGCCTTCGGGTTGCTGTTTTTGAGATCGTGGATGAGCTGCGCCAGATCTTCGATCGAATAAATATCGTGGTGCGGCGGCGGCGAGATGAGACCGACGCCGGGAGTCGAGTATCGCACCTTGGCGATCCACGGGTAGACCTTTTTGCCGGGCAACTGACCGCCCTCGCCCGGTTTGGCTCCCTGCGCCATCTTGATCTGGAGGTCATCCGCGTTGACGAGGTACTCGCTGGTGACGCCGAAGCGGCCTGAGGCGACCTGTTTGATCGCGCTGCGCCTGGAGTCGCCGTTCGGCAGCGGCTTGTAGCGCTCGGAGTCCTCGCCGCCCTCGCCGGTGTTGGACTTACCGCCGATGCGGTTCATGGCGATGGCGAGCGTTTCGTGCGCCTCCTGACTGATGGAGCCATAGGACATCGCACCGGTGGCGAAGCGTTTGAAAATGCGCTCCACCGGCTCGACTTCCTCGAGCGGCACGGGCTCGGGCGCATAGTTGAACTCGAACAGGCCACGCAGGGTTGCGAGATGCTTGTCCTGATCGTCGACGAGCTGGCTGTACTCCTTGAAGATGCGATATTGGCCGGTGCGTGTGGCATGCTGCAGTTTGAACACGGTCGCGGGGTTGAAGAGGTGATACTCGCCATCGCGCCGCCACTGGTACTCCCCGCCCCAGTCGAGGTCCGGTTGGCCAACCGGCCGATCAGGGAAGGCCTGATGGTGGCGCATGCTCACCTCTGTGGCGACGACATCGATACCGATACCGCCGATGCGCGAGGCGGTCCAGGTGAAGTACTGATCGACGAACGCCTTGTCCAGTCCGACTGCCTCAAAGATCTGGGCGCCGCGGTACGATTGCACGGTGGAGATGCCCATCTTGGACATCACCTTTACCAGCCCCTTGTTCAGGGCCTTGATGTAGTTCTTCACCGCCTTTTTGTGATCCATGCCCTCCAGCATGTTCTGGCGAATCATGTCATCCAGCGTCTCGAAGGCCAGGTAAGGATTGATGGCGCCCGCGCCGTATCCGATGAGCACCGAAATGTGGTGCACTTCGCGCGGCTCGCCGGATTCGAGTATGAGGCCAACCTTGCAGCGGGTGCCCGCACGCACCAGATGATGGTGGACGCCGGCTACGGCGAGCAGTGTGGGGATGGGCGTCAAATCGCGGCTGATGCCGCGGTCGGAAAGAATGATGAAAGCATGACCCTCCGCGATGGCCCTGTCGGCCTGCGCACAGACTTCCTTCAAGGCGCGCGCTAAACCGCCGCCTCCGTTCGCAACGGGATAAAGGATCGGGACCGTGGTGGCGCGATATCCCTGCTTGTCGAAGTGGCGGATGCGCGCCAATTCTTCGTTGCTGAGCACTGGGCTCGGGAGCTTGATCTGGCGGCAGCTCTCCGCGCCTGGTGCGAGCAGATTGCCCTCGGGCCCCAGCGGCGTGGCGACCTGGGTCACCAGCTCCTCGCGGATACCGTCCAGCGGCGGGTTGGTGACTTGCGCAAAGAGCTGCTTGAAATAGTCGTAGAGCATCCGCGGGCGGTCGGACAAGACCGCCAATGCCGCGTCCGTGCCCATCGATCCGACCGCCTCTTCACCATTACTGGCCATTGGCAACATGAGCAGACGCAGGTCTTCGTGCGTATAGCCGAACGCGCGCTGGCGCTGCAGCACGGTGGCATGGTCGGGCTCCGGCACGTGGGGCGGCTCTGGCAGATCCTCAAGCGGAATGTGGTGCTCCTTGAGCCATTGTGCGTAGGGCTGCGCACCGGCGAATTCGGCCTTCAGCTCCCGGTCGTCAATGATGCGACCCTGGGCGGTGTCGACGAGAAAGATGCGCCCCGGGTGCAGGCGCTCCTTCAGAGCCACATTCTCCGGCGCGATGTCGAGGACGCCTACTTCCGAGGCCATCACCACCATATCGTCTTTGGTGACGTAGTAGCGGGAGGGACGCAACCCGTTGCGATCGAGCACCGCGCCGATCACCGTGCCGTCGGTGAAGGCAATCGAGGCAGGACCGTCCCATGGCTCCATGAGACAGCCGTGATACTCGTAGAATGCCTTGCGCGCCTCGTCCATCGACTCATGCCCGCTCCACGCCTCCGGGATCATCATCAGCACCGCATGCGGTAACGAGCGGCCCGACATGTACAGGAACTCGAGCACGTTGTCGAAGCACGCGGAGTCGGAGGAACCCTCGTAGATAACCGGAAACAGCTTGCCAATCTCATCGCCCCAGACCGGCGAGGCGCACTGCGCCTCGCGGGCGCGCATCCAGTTGATGTTGCCGCGCAGTGTGTTGATCTCGCCATTATGGGCGATGAAGCGGAACGGATGCGCAAGCGGCCACGACGGGAAGGTATTGGTGGAGAAGCGCTGATGCACCAGCGCCAGCGCGGACTCCACATCGGGCTCCGCGAGGTCCGGAAACATCGGCTCGATCTGCACGCCGGTGAGCATGCCTTTGTAGATCAGCGTGCGCGAGGAAAGGCTCGGGATATAAAAGATGTCTCTTTCACTGAGCGCGGAGCGGCGGACGGCAATCTCGATACGCTTGCGGATGATGTACAGGCGGCGCTCGAAGGCCATGGCGTCCTGGCTGTCGCCGATGACTTGCGCGCGACCGATGAAGATCTGCTTGAATCCCGGCTCGCAGGAGACCGCGGTCGGTCCGACCGAAGAATCGTCGGTCGGGACATCGCGCCAGCCGAGCAGAGCTTGCCCCTCCTCGCGGACGATCTTCTCGAACTCCTCCATGCACCACTGCCGTTGCGCTGGATCGCGCGGGAAAAAGATGACACCGCAGCCATACAGCCCCGCTGGCGGCAGGTTGATGCCGATCTCCTGGCACTTTCGCACCAGGAAGGCGTGCGGCATCTGGATCAGAATGCCGACACCATCACCCGTGTTCTCCTCGCAACCACACGCACCTCTATGCAGCAGATTCTTCAGAATGGTGAGCGCCTGCTGGACCAGAGTGTGTGACTTTTTGCCCTTGATGCTCACGACGAATCCGACGCCGCAGGAATCGTGCTCATAGGCCGGGTCGTGCAGCCCTCCCAGGGCTGGCGACGCGAGACGGCTTGCGGGATTTCTCGTTTGGATCGGCATCGCTTCTACCTCGATGCTTTTTCTAGTGGTGCTGGACAAAAGGGTGGAAATTATATCGCCCGGCGCCGGAGAGTGTCTAACCACCGATCAGGGCGGGGCGGCGGCGATAGCCTGCAGTTCCCTGACCGAACGCACCCAGGGATTCAGCCGTTGCAGAGCGTCGGGGAGCTTCCCGATAGCGGTCCTCGCCTTGGTCCTGTCCGCATAAGGCCCCGACACCACCACGTACCAGGTTTTCCGCTCGCGAATGGTGGGGACAACCACTGCCCTGTCGCCGAGCCTGTTGGCGACGATGAAGTTCTCCGCGGCAGCGCGGTGATAGGAGCCATGCAGCTGAACCACGAAATTGCTCTGCGGCTGGCGTTGCAGCCAATCGTTACTCTGCGCTTTTGCAGCGGGTTTCTTTGCAGGCGCTGGCGCCTTCTCGACAGTCGCCACCTTGGGTTGCTCTACAGCAGGGGGGCTCCCGGGAGCTGTGGAAAGTGTTGCCGGGGCCGTCCCCGGCGCCGTCAACGATGCGTGAGAGGGCGTGGCTGTGTCAGGCTCAGGAGGCAGCGCCTGGACGACGGGTGGCGTTTCCGGCAGCGGTTCAGCTATCAGGTTCGGCGTGCTTGCCACGGGCGCCGCGTCGAGCGGCTCGGCGAGGAGGGCCGATACGGTTTGCGGCGTCACGTCGATGGCCGCAGAGTCGCCGGGGGACAGGGGGCTCACGGCAGTGTCGCGATGCTGCGGGCGCAGCCACCAGAATGTGATCGCCAGGGTCAGAGCGGCGGCAGCCCCGGCGACGGCGAAGCCCCAGTTCATTCGGGGCCCAGCCTCAACGACGGCTTCTTTGCTCAGCGGCTGGACATCAAGACTCGTGCGGACCAGTGCATTGATGCGGCCGGGTACTCCGGCGGCGGCGGCGTGCACCTCGCGGAGGTACTCCTCATTGAGCAAAGGGGAACTTTCGTCGTCAGCGGGCGGCCAGTGCGTGGCGATGTAATTGGCCGTGTCTTCCAGCGCAAAGAGGGGCATCTCAACGGTATGTGTGAGGCTGTCCTTGAACGCGGCAAGCTGCGGGCTGCCGAGCAGGCGTGTCACGCGTGGATCCCAGAACAACGCGACCCGTAGATGTGGCGCGTCGGATTCCGGCTCGGCCAGACGCAGCAGCAGCAGCAGAGAGTCCGCGGGCAGCAAGTGGGCGTCATCGACGAGCATCACGGGAACTAGCAGGGACCGCCGCGCGGTCTCGAGATAATGCTTGAAGGCGTTGACGCGTTCCTCGATGGCACCGCGCTCGGAGAGGTTCAGACCGAGCTCGGCGCCCAGACGCTTGAGCAGTGCGTCAGCATCGCACATGGGATCGGCATTGACCTTAGCTACGCGCCAGTACTCCGGCGTGGTGCCGAGCAGATGGTGCAGCAGGGTTGTCTTGCCGCTGCCTTCCTCGCCGACAACAACGATGATCTGGCGGCTGAAATCGACGAGATGCCGGATGAGGTCGACGCGCTGTGTGAGTGCAGCGGTGAGCAGGTAGCCGTCGCGCTCGGCTTGCGCGGCTTCGGCGGCGGGCCCAAGCAGGGTTTCGGCGCCCGCCTCGTCGGGACGGGGCTCCATGTCGGGATGCTGTCAGTTCATCTCAGTTCGCCCGCAACGACTATACGCCCATATTCGGCGATTGCGTAGCGGTCTGTCATACCGGCAATGTAGTCGGTGATCGCCTGTGCACGCGTGCCGTCGCCATTGATTGCGGCGGGCGGCAACGGCCCGGTATCGCTCATGTACGCTTGGGACAGCGCGCGCACGATACAGTCGGCGCGCGCCGACATGCGTCGCACACGGTAATGCCGGTACAGATGGCTCATCAGAAACGCCTTGAGCGATCGGAGCTGCAGGCGCATTGGCGGCGAGAATGCTACGAGCGGTTGGGGGCAGCGCCGCACCTCCTCGATGGACTCGGCGCCCGAGTCGCCGATTCGGCGGCGGCTCGTCTCAATGAGATCGGTCACCTGCGCTCCGATCATGCGGCGTACGGTCTCGTGAATGAGGCGGTGCAGGCTGAGGGACGGATGGGCGCGCAATACCTCGTCATGGTGGCTGCGGAACAAGGGAACTTCTCGCAACTGCTCGACGGTGAGCAGGCCCGCAGCCCGTCGTCCACGTCATGATTGTTGTAGGCGATCTCGTCAGCGAGATTGCTCAGTTGTGCCTCCAGACCTGGCTGTCCGCCCTCCAGGAAGCGCCGCGCCAATTCACCTAATCCACCGTATTCGCGCATGCAGGCGTTGAGCGCCCGTTGGCCGGCGTGGCCGAATGGCGTGTGGCACGAGGTCGTGCGCCAGGGCGATGGCCTCCGTGAGGTCCTCGTTCAACGCCAATGCGCGGGCGACGGTGCGCGCGATCTGGGCCACCTCCATGGAGTGTGTCGGACGGGTGCGAAACATGTCCCCCTCGTGGTTGACGAAGACCTGCGTTTTGTACTCGAGCCGGCGGCAGGCGGCGCAGTCGATCACGCGATCGCGGTCGCGCTGGTGCTCACTGCGGTACGAAGGAGGTGGCTCGCTGTGCTGGCGTTCGCGGCTGTTGCGGTCGCAGGCAGCGTAAAGGGGCCGGATTGCAGCTCACATCTGCGCGGTCAGTCGTGCGCGGGATCAGGTCTATTCGGTCTGCGCGATCGCGGGCAAGGAATCTGCGCGGTCCTGAAGGGTCGCGGCCAGAATGCCGGGCGCGCAGTCGCTGGTCACGACGGCTTCACCGACGCGCTTAAGCACTACCAGGCGGATCCGCCCGTCCTTTGCCTTCTTGTCCACGGCCATCAGCTCGAGCATGCGGTCGGCATCGAGGGAAGAGGGGAGGTGTGTCGGCAGACCGGCCGCGTGGATGAGCGTGGTGATCCTCTCTGCATCCCCGGCCGACAACGAGCTTATGCGCGCCGAGAGGCGCGCGGCGAGGCACATCCCTGCCGCCACCGCCTCGCCGTGCAGCCAGTTGCCGTAACCAAGACCGGTCTCTATGGCGTGACCGAAAGTGTGACCGAGGTTGAGCAGGGCCCGCTCGCCGGCCTCGCGTTCGTCGGCGGCAACGATCTCCGCCTTATTGCGGCAGCAACGTTCAATGGCGAAAGCGAGCGCCGCGCGCTGGCGCTGCAGCAGTTCCGGCATGTGCGCCTCGAGCCAGGTAAAGAAGGCCGCGTCGCGGATGAGCCCGTACTTGATGATCTCGGCGATGCCGGCGCGCAGTTCGCGGTCGGGAAGCGTGTCCAGCGTCTGGGTGTCGGCGATGACGAGACGTGGCTGGTGGAAGGCGCCGATCATGTTCTTGGCCAGAATATGGTTGACGGCAGTCTTGCCGCCGACGGAGGAGTCCACCTGCGCGAGCAGCGTCGTAGGCACCTGGATGTAGTCGACACCGCGCTGGTAGCAGGCGGCAGCAAAGCCGGTAATATCGCCAATGACGCCGCCGCCGAGCGCGACCAGCGTGCAGCCGCGATCGAAGCGGGCCTGCACCAGCGCGGTGATAATCCGCTCCATGACTTCCAGGGTCTTGAACGCCTCGCCATCCGGCAGAACAACAGACTCCACGTGAAAATCGCCGAGCGTGCGTCTTAGCCTGTCGAGGTAGAGGGGCGCGACCGTCGCGTTGGTGACTGCCATGACCTGGCGGCCGCGCACACACGGAACAATGCGCTCACGTGCGGTCAGCAGCCCCGGACCGATGTGAATCGGATAGCTGCGCTCGCCGAGTTTCACGTCAACGGTCAGGACGGAGGCGGTTTCTTCCATTGCTGCCGGATCAGAGTCACCACCTGACCTACTGTATGGTGACTGGTGTCGATGATCAAATCGGCAACCTCGCGGTAGAGTGGCTCGCGTTCCTCCAACAGTGATCGCAGCCGCTGGCGCGGATCAGCGTTGGCGAGCAGGGGACGGTTGCGGTCACGGGTGGTGCGCTCCACCAGGAGGTCGAGGGGCGCGCGCAGATAGATCACAAAGCCTCTCTCGGTCAGACAGTGACGATTCTCCTCGTGCAGAACCGCGCCGCCGCCCGTGGCGAGGATGATGTCACGGCGCCGCGTGAGTTCCGCTATTACCTGCGACTCTCGCTGACGGAAGCCGGCCTCGCCTTCGATCTCGAAAATCAGCGAGATCGAGGCGCCCGTGCGCTCCTCGATCACCCTGTCGCTGTCGACAAACGCCTTCTGCAGGCCGCGCGCGAGGTGCCGGCCCACCGTCGACTTGCCGGCGCCCATGGGGCCGACCAGGAACAGACTGCCGCTTTCCGGGGCTTGCACGTGTGGGGGACTCCAGCGGGGTCAATGCTAGTGTGTGAGCGGGGAGTAGCGAAGGCAAGGCATACGTCCAGCAGGTGCGAGACGAAAAAAAAGGGGTGTGCGGTTTCCCGCACACCCCGCGTGTTCTGCGCCGCGGCTACTGTTCGAGTGCGAGGGTGTCCTTGATGATCTTCGGGGTCACGAAGATCAGCAGCTCGTCCTTGTTGTTTCTCTTCAGACTGTTTTTGAACATCCAGCCGAGGTAGGGGATGTCGCTGAAGAACGGCACGCGGCGGACGTCGTCGCGGTTTTCCTGCACGTATACGCCGCCCAGCACCACCGTCTCGCCGTTGTCCACCAGCACCTGGGTGGCGAGATTGCGCGTGTCGATGCTGGGCACACCCTGGAAGACCTGGCCGACCGTGTCGTTGTTCACCTTCAGGTCCATGATGATGCGATCATCGGGCGTGATCTGCGGGGTCACACGCAGGCTCAAGACCGCCTTCTTGAACGACACCGAAGTGGCGCCGCTGGAGGTGGCCTCCTGGTATGGGATGTCGGTGCCCTGTTCGATCACGGCTTCCTTCTGGTTGGCGGTGATGACGCGCGGGCTGGAGATGACCTCGCCCTTGCCCTCGGCCTGCAGGGCCGAGAGTTCCAGTTGCAGGAGGTAACTGCCGATCTTGCCGACGGCGAGCTCGACGGCGCCGGCGGGCGTCGCGCTGACCACGGGCAGATTGACGATGAACTGTTCTTGGTCGTCGTCATTGACGAAAGCGGTACCGGCACCGAAGTCGACTGTGCCATCGTTGGTGCCGCCGAGGACGGCGCCGAACTCATCCACGCCCGTGATAGTGCTCTTGCTGTAGCCGAAGCGCACGCCCAGCTCCCTGCTGAAGTCCTCGTTGGCGACGACGATGCGTGACTCGATGAGGACCTGGCGCACGGACACGTCGAGTTGCGCGACGAGATTGCGGATCTCTTCGATCTTCTCGGCGGTCTCCTGGACCAGCAGGGTGTTGGTGCGCTCGTCCACGGACACGTTGCCACGCTCCGAGATGAGATTCTTGCCCTCCGACTTGATCAGTTCCGCGAGATCCCTGGCCTTGGCATAGTTGACCTGGATGAACTCGGTGCGCAGCGGCGCCAGTTCCTGCAGTTGTTTCTGCGCCTCCAGCTCGAGCTTCTCGCGGGTGGCGATCTCCTCGGCGGGCGCCACCATGATCACATTGCCGGCCTGGCGCATCGCGAGGCCCTTCGACTTAAGAATGATGTCGAGTGCCTGATCCCAGGGGACGTTCTTCAGCCGCAGCGTGACGTTGCCGGTGACGGTGTCGGAGGCCACGATATTTAATCCCGTAAAGTCGGCGAGGAGCTGCAACACCGCGCGCACCTCGATGTTCTGGAAGTTCAGCGATAGCTTCTCGCCGGTGTACCCGAACTTCGCCTTCTTTGCCGCCTCCTCTTCCTCCCTGGTGAGCGGTTTCAGTTCCACCGTGAACAGATTGTCCGTCTGATAGGCGAGATGATCGTACAGGGTCTTGCCGGTGGGCGTGATTACCATCCGTGCCCCGTTGCCGCGGCGCTTGGTGTCGACCTCCTTCACGGGCGTGGCGAAGTCGATCACGTCGAGACGCCGGTCGAGCTTCGGCGGCAGGTTCACGTTCACGAAGTCAACGATGACCTTGCCGCTCTGCTCGGTGATGTTCACCGGCGTGGAGGGGTCGGTCAGCTTCACCAGCACCATGCCCTCGCCAGCGGCGCCGCGCCGGAAGTCGATGTCACTGATCGCCGCCGGCGCGCTGGGCGCCAATGGAGCTGGTCCACCCGCTGTGGTGGCGGCGCCTGGCACAGGGGCGCTCTGTGTGACGCCCTCGCCGACCGTCACCACGACCGTGCTGCCGTCCAGGGCCACATCGTATCCGACCACGCGTGACAGGTTGACGACCACGCGGGTGCGGCCATTGGCCTCCACGGCACTGACACTGTGCGCGAGCCCCGCGCCGATGTTCTGGGTCTTCTTGGCCACCTGCAGCGAGGTTGCCGGGAAGTCGAGCGCCAGCCGCGCCGGGTTATCGATGGTGAAACTCAGCGGCTTCTCGGCTGGTGGCGCCGCCATTTCCAGGCGCAACTGCACCTTGTCCCCGGGCAGCGAGGCGACTTTGATGTCTTTGAGCACATTGCCTTGCGCGAACGCCGCCCACGCCGGCAATAGCAGTGTGCCGATCGCGAGCATGGCGTGCCATACCCATCCGCGGATCCTGTTCTGATTGCGCATGCCTGTAGTCATAATCTTGTTACCTCGCCCTTAGGTCCTATTCCTGCTCGGATAACGCCACTGCAGCGGGACGTTCCTCGAGTCCCCCGTCGCTCGTTGAAAAGATCTCGCGCAGCTCGATCTTGTCCTCCGAGATGCTCATGACCTTTCCGTAATTCTTGCCCATGTAGTTACCAACCTTGACCCGGTGCACGGTGCCCTCCTTGTCAAGGATGACGCCCCACAATTCATTGTTGTCCTCGATCGTGCCAACCATGCGCAAGCCGTCCAGTTCGAACTGCTCGAGCTCCTCGGGATTGCGTCCTTCGATCTCGCGGCGCAACGCGAGGGTCGCGGGGTCATCCGGACCGCCCTCTGGCCCTTTCTCGGCCGCGCGCCTCTTGAGGAAGCTCTCGAACGGATCCGGCTTGCCAGCCTCGGCGGACTGGTAGGCGTAGGTCTCTGGAACCTTTATCTCCGGCAGCGGCTCCACGGCGGTCCGCGGCGGCCGCGCCAGTACCTCCGAGACGTACTGGTCAAGGTCACTCATGTCGGTCGAGACACAACCCGCCAGCAACAGCGTCGCCGCAGCAACGCTGGCCGCGGCGGTGCCCGTCGACTCATTGCGTAGCTTGCGCATTTGCCGCCGCCGCCTCCTCTTCCTCGTCCATATAGCGATATGTCTTGGCGGTGGTCTCCATCACCAGTTTCGCCCCCGTCTCTGCGACCGCCGGCCTGATCTTGACGTCATGGGCGGTGACGATGCGCTGAAGGTTGGCGACCCCGCTGATGAAGGTGCCGAACTTGTGGTAGTCGCCGGTGACCCGAACCTGGATCGGCAACTCGACGTAGAATTCCTGCGGCTGCTCGGCGCCGGGCTTGAAGATCTCGAATTCCAGCCCAGCCGCCAGTCCGGTCTGCGAAATGTCCTGCAGCAGGTCGGGTACCTGTGTCTTGCTTGGCAGCTTCTGCAGCATCTCGCCCATAGTCTGTTTAATGTCCGCGAGCTGCTGCTTGAGCACCTCGAGGTTGGCCGCCTTCTGTTGCTTGGCTTCAAACTCCCCGCGTAAGTCCGTCTCGCGCGCCTCCACCTGCTTGAGCTCCTCTATCTTCGGCATGGTGAGTCGCCAGTAGCCCAATCCAAGCACCGCTGCACACAGCAGAAGCACTGTCAGCACCTTGACGGGCAGCGGCCAGGTGCCAAGGTTTTCAAGCGTAAGGTTCTGCAGGTCGGACATCTTCATGACGTGCCTCCTTGGGCCGCTGCGACTGGCTCCGCAGCCGAATCGCCTTCCTCCTCGCCCTCTTTCTTGGGAATGACCTGTTCGACCATCAGCGTAAACTGACTCAGGCGTTCACCCTCCTCGGTCACGGTCTGCACGACTTCAAGGCGGGGGTTGGTTACCCACCGCGAAGCCTCGACGTTGCGCATGAAACTCGACACGCGCGATTGCGACTGGGCAACGCCCTTCACCGTGATGGCGGTGCCTTTCTGATCGATTTCCTGCAGGAAGACGCCTTCGGGAAGCGTGTTGACGATTTCATCGAAGAGACGGACCTCGAGCGGGCGGTTGGTCTCCAGGGTCTGGATGGCCTCGATGCGCTTGACCAGACGCTCCTTCTCCCTCTCGAGCGTCCTGATCTCCTCGATCTTCTGGTTGAGGGTCGCGATCTCGCCTTCCAGGCGCGCGTTACGCGAGCCCTGATATTCGATGCGCTGGTTGAAGTACCACTGCACCAGGCCGACCACTCCTGCGGCGAGCACCAGCGACAGACCCAGAATGCTCAGGAAGTTGCGCCGCTGCAGCCGGCGCAGTTCCTCACGCCATGGCAATAAGTTGATGTGGGCCATCAGTCGAAGCTCCTCAGTGCAAGACCACAGGCGATCATCAATGCCGGGGCGTCGTTGTGCAGCATCTCCTTGCGAATGCGCGGTGACACCGACATGGCGGCGAACGGGTTTGCAATCGTGCTTTGCGTTCCCGTCTTCGATTCGATGGCCTCGGGCATCCCCGGGATCGCGGCGCACCCGCCAGCGACGTAGATGCGGTCCACGGCCCCGATCTGGCTGGCGGAATAGAAGAACTGCAGGGCGCGGCTGATCTCCATCGCCATGGAGGACTTGAACGGTTCGAGAACCTCAGGCTCATAGTTTTCGGGCAGACCGCCCTGGCGCTTGGCGAGTCCCGCCTCCTCGTAGGAGAGGCCGTAACGGCGTTGGATCTCCTCGGTAAGCTGCCGGCCACCAAACTGCTGTTCGCGGCTGTAGATGATCTTCATGTCCTGCAGCACGCTCAATGTCGTCAGGGTGGCACCGACGTCGGCCACCGCGACGATCGCCTCATCCCCCCCGCCGGGCAGATCGCGCGTTACCAGGCCCACGGAGTTCTCCAGGGCGAACGCCTCGACGTCGACAACCTTGGTGATCAGCCCCGCGTGCTCGAGCGCGGCGACGCGCACGTCCACATTGTCCTGACGCGAGGCGGCGAGCAACACCTCGACTTTGCCGGCCTCATTCTCGGAGGGGCGCAGGACCTCGAAGTCCATGCGTACTTCCTCCAGGCGATATGGAATATACTGATCAGCCTCAATCTGGATCTGATTTTCCATCTCCTCATCGGAGAGGTGGGCGGGCATCGTGATGATTTTGGTGATGACCGCAGAACCCGCCACGGCACAAGCCGCGTGTCGGGTGCGGGTACCTGATTTCTTGGTTGCACGCTGGATCGCCTGGCCGACTAATTCGACGTCGGCCACGTTGCGGTCCGTCATCGCACTCGGCGGCAACGGCTCCACTGCGTAGCTCTCGACGTGGTAACCCCTACCCCTGCGGCCCAGTTCGATCAGCTTGACCGATGTCGAACTGATATCGATCCCGAGCAAAGGAACGTTGCTTTGTCGTAGCAGTGCCACAAGTTTTTCCTTTTAAAGTCGGCGTTTATACTGCATATATCGCTTTCAACATTAACTGCTTAGGCTAAATATAGTTGAATCAGAT
Source organism: Chromatiales bacterium (assembly GCA_052388435.1). Taxonomy (GTDB): domain Bacteria; phylum Pseudomonadota; class Gammaproteobacteria; order JAJPIJ01; family JAJPIJ01; genus JBQTIC01. The sequence continues at coordinate 32,260 of JBQTIC010000096.1, forward strand.
CTAAAAAACAAATCAAATTTTCTCGCTAATTCGTTCAATGACATGCCGTTTTTCGGACACACGCACGGAAATCCGGAGATATAGCACATAGAGGTTTTTATCCCCACAATATGTTGCGTTGGACGTTCAATTTTCTCTTCGCCACTTTTCTCCTGGCGGTCATCGCGGGGATCGGATTGGTGTGGTACCTCATCCCTGGGCTGCCGGCGGTGGAAACATTGCGCGACGTGCGCCTCCAGGTGCCGCTACGCGTCTATACGCAGGACGGCGCCCTTATAGGCGAGTTCGGCGAGAAACGCCGCATCCCGCTGCGGCTCGGCGAAGTCCCGGACATCGTGATCAAGGCTTTCTTGGATGCGGAAGACGACCGGTTTTACGACCACCCTGGCGTAGACTGGCAGGGCTTAATCCGTGCTACCGTCGCGGAGCTGCGCACGGGCAACCGGCGACAGGGGGGCAGCACGATTACTCAACAGGTTGCGCGTGCGTACTTCCTCACCCCGGAGAAGACGTATATCAGGAAGCTGCGCGAGATCCTGCTGGCGCTCAAGATTGAAAAAGAGCTGAGCAAGGAGGAGATCCTCGAGCTATACCTCAACACCATATTCCTGGGCCAGCGGGCCTACGGCATCGGAGCGGCCGCGCAAGTCTACTACGGCGCGTCCCTTGAGCAGCTGACCCTCGACCAGGTGGCGACCATATCCGGCATACCACCGGCACCCACAAGGTACAACCCGGTCTACAGTCCGAGGGCGGCGCACGAACGCCGCGGCTACGTACTGAGGCGGCTGCTTGAGAAGGGTCACATCACGCAGGATCAATATCTCCAAGCGATGGGTAGGCCAGTCGACGCCCGCGTCCATACCCCGCGTCCGGAGGTGGAGGCGCCGGACGTGGCGGAAATGACCCGGCAATACATGATCGCGAAGTATGGCGAGGAGGCTGCGACCACCTCCGGTTACCGGGTTTACACCACGGTGGACGGCGCACTGCAGGCTGCCGCGAACGCGGCGCTGCGTGCCGGGGTGATGGAGTACGACCGCCGGCACGGATACCGCGGACCAGAGCGCCACGTGGATCTCTCCGCCGGCGCCAGCGAGACCCAGTGGCGTCTGGCACTCGCTGGGACGCTGCCGGTGGGCGGCTTGAGCGCGGCGATAGTGACAGGCTTGGGCACCCGCTCGGTCAAGGCCTACAGCTCCGAACACGGGGCGCTTGAAATCGAGTGGGAGGGGTTGTCGTGGGCGGCCCCTTACATCGACAGGGATCGTCGCGGCCCCGCGCCCAAGAAGGCGGCTGACATCGTCAAGGTCGGCGACATTGTCCGAGTGCACCTGGCGCGGGCGGAAGATGCCGCAAAGCCCAAGCCCCGGAAGGGCGCTGACGACGCCGCGGCGAATGCCGCGCCGCCGCTGATGCTATGGCGACTCGCGCAGGTGCCGGCCATCCAGGGGGCGCTCGTATCGCTCAGCCCTGAGAACGGCGCTGTCAAGGCACTGGTCGGCGGGTTCGACTTCAAGCAAAGCAAGTTCAACCGCGTCACTCAAGCCTTCCGTCAACCCGGATCCAGCTTCAAGCCTTTTCTCTACTCCGCGGCACTCGAGTCCGGGTTCACGCCTGCCAGCCTCATCAACGACGCCCCTATAGTGTTCGACGCACCCGGGCTCGATGCCACCTGGCGCCCGGAGAACTACAGCGGGGAGTATATCGGGCCGACGCGCCTGCGCGAGGCGTTGAGCGCCTCGCGCAACCTCGTCTCTATTCGCCTGTTGCGGGCCATCGGCATCGACTACGCGGCCGAGTACGCGAAGCGCTTCGGTTTCGTCGAGGAGCGGCTGCCGCGCGACCTCTCGCTGGCCCTGGGCACGGGGGTGGCGACGCCGTTGGAGATGGCCGGCGGCTATGCCGTGTTTGCAAACGGCGGTTTTCGCATTGAGCCGTATCTCACCGAGCGCGTGGAGACTGACGACCATCAGGTCCTGTTTCACGCCGATCCCGTGCACGTGTGCAGAGAATGCGAGGCCGCCGCGACCGCGCGGAGTACCGCCACCTTCCCGGCGGTGGCCTTGAGCCGGCAGGCCCCGCGCGTCATCAGCGCGGAGAATGCGTGGATGATGATCTCGATGATGCAGGACGTGATTAAGTTCGGCACGGCCAGACGTGCTCAAGTCCTCAAGCGCAGCGATCTCGCTGGCAAGACGGGCACGACGAACGAGCAGCGGGACGCCTGGTTTTCCGGTTACAACACCAAACTGGAGACAACGGTGTGGGTGGGGTTCGATCAGTCCCTGCCACTCGGAAAGGAGGAGACCGGCGCGCGCGCCGCGCTGCCGATATGGATAGATTTCATGCGGAGGGCGCTGGAGAGCACACCCGATGAGGTGCTGCCGCAGCCGCAGGGACTGGTGACGGTGCGCATCGACCCGGCGACCGGAGCCTTGGCCGGGGCGAGCAGCGACGGTGCCATCTTCGAGACTTTCCGCAGCGACCAGGTCCCGACGCGATCAGCGGACGAGGTGGGCCTGGGCGGCGCCGGGGATGGCGCCTCGCCCCAGCAACTGTTTTAGGACCACGGGTGGCTGAGCATCGTGCGCGGTCGCCAGGGCAAAGGCTCTCCGCAGACGCGCCAGACTATCGCCCAGATGGCGGCGCGGCTTCTGGTCGAAGATGGTGAACTCACGTTCAGTGCCGCACGCCGCAAGGCGCAGGAGAGGCTCGGCCATGCACGCAGCCGCGACCTGCCGGACTACGCCGACATCGAGGCCGCGCTGATGGATCACCTGCGTCTGTTCGGCGGCGAAGCGCACGTCCGGCGGCTATCCGCGCTGCGGCGACAGGCACTGGATGCGATGCGGCTGCTATCACCGTTTGAACCGCATCTGGTGGGACCCGTGCTGAGCGGAACCGCAGGCAAACATACCAGGGTCTCCCTGCATGTCTTCGCTGCCACCGTCGAGGAGGTGACGCTTTTCCTTGAGGAGCATGGCATACCGTTTCGCCTGAGCAAGCGCCGTTATCGTCACAGTGAGGATGCCCACCCTCTGCTCAGTTTCGTCGCCGGCGACACGGCCGTGGAACTGGTGATCTTCCCCCCCGCTGAGCGGCATCGGTCGCCACCCAGTGAAATCGATGGTAGGCCGATGCCGCGCGCCGACCTGGCTGACGTGCAGGCCCTGCTCGACACCCCCATGCCCGGGGTCTCCCCGGCAACTGCGTGAGGCCAGGAGATCTGGCGCGCGTCCCCGTTCCACCCGCGGGCACCGCAACGGCAAGGCCTGCCGTCGAGGCGGGTCGCCTCGGCATCCTGCAGGTGGCTGTTGATGCGCCGGTACGTCAGCTCTTTGACTATCTCCCGCCAGAGGATTGGCGACACGGCGCCATCCATCCTGGCACGCGGGTCAAAGTTCCTTTCGGCCGGGCTGTGCGCGTCGGCGTGGTACTCGGCACCGTGGGCCATAGCGAGGTCGGTCCCGGACAACTGAAGGCCGCGCTGACGGTCCTCGACGATGCACCCCTGTGGTCGGCGGTCGTATGCTCGGTTTTGCGGTGGGCGTCCGCCTATTACCACCATGCGGTCGGGGAAGTGTTCGCCACCGCGATGCCGTCGATGCTGCGTAAGCCGCGCGCTCACCCACTAGTACCCGCGCCGGCCTATCGCCTGGTTGACAGTCGCGCACCGGTTACCTGCACCGCCGGCAGGCCCGCTCCCCGCCAGAGCGCACTTCTCGACTTCTTACGCCTGCACGGCGGGAAGTCGTCGCTGGCCGCACTCGAGCGTGGTTTTCCTCGCTGGCATATTCCGATGCGCGCGCTTCTGCGGCGCGGGCTGGTCGCGCCTGTCACTGTGCCTGTCGCCAGCTCAAGGATCGCGTCGGGCGTCATGGTTCCGCCACTGACACGCGGGCAGCACGCCGCTGTGGTGTGCATCCGCGCCAGCCTCGGAACGTTCCAGGCATTCTTGCTGAGCGGCATCACGGGAAGTGGCAAGACGGAAGTCTACCTGCAGGTGATCGATGCGGTGCTGAAGCGGGGCGAGCAGGCACTGGTACTGGTGCCGGAGATCAGTCTTACCGCGCAGACAATGGCACGATTCGAAGCGCGCTTTGGCGGCGGACTCGCCGTGCTGCACTCCGGGATCACCGAGGTGGAGCGCACTCGCGCCTTCCTGCGTGCCCGCAGCGGCGATGCGCCCATCATCATCGGCACGCGATCCGCCGTATGGACGCCGATGCGGGTGCCGGGGGTCATTGTGGTCGACGAAGAACACGACCTCTCCTACAAGCAGCGGGACGGGTTCCGCTACTGCGCGCGCGACGTGGCGGTCATGCGCGCCCGGCGCGAGGGGGTGCCGGTAATCCTCGGTTCCGCGACGCCGTCGCTGGAATCGCTGGCGAACGCACGCGCCGGGCGCTATCGCGAGCTGACACTGCCCAGCCGCCCGGGCGCCGCCAGGCTACCGACCATGCAGGTTCTCGACCTGCGCAACCGTGCCCTCCACGGTGGCCTCTGCGAGCCCCTGCTCGAGACCATCGATGCAGTGGTCGCGCGCCGCGAGCAGGTGCTCGTCTTCCTGAACCGTCGCGGCTACGCGCCGGTACTTATGTGCCACGGTTGTGGAGCCTCAACGATGTGTCGCCGCTGCGATGCGCGGATGACCTACCACCGCGATGGGGAACGTATGGCTTGTCATCATTGCGGGACGCAACAGCCGGTGCCACAACGGTGTGTGAGCTGCGGTAGCGCCCAACTGTTCATGTTGGGCCAGGGTACGGAACGGTTGGCGGAGGTACTGCGGCAGCGCTTCGGCCCCGCCTCGGTGGTCCGTATCGATCGCGACGCCACCCGCAGGAAGGGCGAGCTCAACGCCGCCCTCGATCAGGCGCGTGCCGGCACTGCGTCCATACTGGTCGGTACGCAGATGCTCGCGAAGGGCCACGACTTTCCGCGCGTGACGCTGGTCGCGGTGGCCGATGCGGACGCCCAGCTATATAGCGCAGACCTGCGCGCAAGCGAACGACTCGCGCAGCTCATCATTCAGGTCGCCGGCCGCGCCGGCCGCCGCGACCGACCGGGCGGTGTGATTATCCAGACCCATCATCCGGAGCATCCGCTGCTGAGACAGTTGGTGCAGGATGGGTACGCCGGCGTTTGCGACGCGTTGCTCGGGGAGCGGCGCTCTGCCGGCCTGCCGCCCTACTCTTTCCTTGCACTGCTTCAGGCCGAGGCTCCGGCCGCGTCGGCGCCCGCCCAGTTTCTCGCCGACGCTTACATACACGCCGCAGCGCTCGCCGGCCGCGGCGTCGAAGTGTTCGGACCCGCGCCGGCGTCAATGGCGCGGCGCGCTGGCCGCCATCGCGCCCAACTGCTGCTGCAGGCGCACACGCGCGCGGCCCTGCATACTTTGCTCGATGCACTGATCCCGCGCCTCATCGCCCTGCGCTCGGCGCGGCGAGTCCGCTGGTCGCTCGATGTCGATCCCCAGGAGCTGCTGTAGCGAGAATCGCGAAGCCGCCTGTCGCAGTAAACGCAACGATTCGGCTACACGAGTGACCATTGGCGAGATAGGTTCTAGAATGCCGCCCCTTCGAAGGGATGGCTCCGGGAGCTGCACAAGTGAAGAGAGAGCTGCGCACACTGCTCACCGAGGCAATCACCGAGCTCACTGCGCAGGGCGCGCTGTCGATCTCCACGACCCCCGCGGTCCAGATCGAGCGCACGCGGGATCCAGACCACGGCGACTTTTCCAGCAATCTGGCATTGATGCTGGCGCGGGAGGCGGGGCACAAACCGCGGGAGTTGGCGGAAAAAATAAGGGCGGCGATGCCTCCATCGAAGCTGGTGGATAAAGTACTGATCGCGGGACCAGGCTTTATCAACTTCTTTCTCAGGCAGGAGGCGTACCAGAGCGTGGTCGCTGATGTGATGGCGGCTGGTGCCGACTTCGGCTGCGACTCATCGGCGCAACGTGGGAAGATCCTCGTCGAGTTCGTCTCCGCCAACCCCACCGGCCCCATGCACGTGGGTCACGGCCGCGGCGCGGCCTATGGCGATTCACTCTGCAACATTCTTGCGGCCAGCGGCTGGGACGTGCATCGCGAGTACTACATCAACGACGCCGGGCGGCAGGCGGACATACTCGCGGTAAGTATATGGGTGCGCTATCTGCAACGCTGTGGCGAGACGCTGCCGTTTCCCGCCCGCGGCTATCCAGGGGATTACACGCGGGATATCGCCGAGCGGCTTTATGCAAGCCATGGCGAGGCGCTGCGCGCGCCCGCAAAGCGAATTCTCCAAAGTCTGCCAGCCGATCCGGCAATCCAGGCCTCGGCCAGCGAAGAGGAGAAGGCCCGCGTCAAGGGCCAACAGGAGCGTTACATCGATGCGCTGGTGCAGCGCGCCCGAGATCTCCTTGGCGAGAGCTTCGGTACGTTGCAGCAATCGGCGCTCGATGACCAGCTGGCCGAGATACGCGCCACGCTCGATGCCTTTGGTGTACGCTTCGACGAATGGTGTTCAGAGAAACGTCTCGTCGCCAGCGGCGCGGTGAGGAAGGCCATGGAGCGACTGAGGGCCGGTGGCCATGTATACGAGCAGGATGGCGCGGTGTGGTTGCGCACCACCACCTTCGGTGACGAGAAGGATCGCGTGCTTATCAAGGCCGATGGATCAGCGACCTACTTCGGCAACGATTTGGCCTACCACGTCGACAAGCTCGACCGCGGCTACACGCGGCTGCTCGACGTGTGGGGGGCCGATCATCACGGCTATATCGCGCGCGTGCGTGCCGCGATCGAGGCGATCACCGGCCGCAGGGATGCGCTGCAGGTGCAGCTCGTGCAGTTCGTTACCCTTTCCTCCGGTCGCATGGGCAAACGCAGCGGCAACTTCGTCACGCTCAAGGAACTCATCTCAGAGGCCGGCAAGGACGCCACGCGGTACTTCTACCTGCTGCGCTCGCACGATCAGCACCTGGAGTTCGACCTTGACCTCGCCAAGTCGGCGTCGAGCGAAAACCCCGTCTACTACGTCCAGTACGCGCACGCGCGCATCTGTAGTGTGTTCCGCCAACTCGCCGAGAAAGGCATGCAGTGGAACCCGGCGCGAGGCAGCGGGCGGCTGGCTTGCCTCACCGAACCGCAGGAGCAGGCGTTGCTCATCACGCTGTCGCGCTATCCGGAGGTCGTAGAGCAGGCGGCAGTCGGGCGCGAACCGCACCAGATCGCACACCACCTCGTGAGCCTTGCCAACGATTTTCACGCGTACTACAACGCGCACAGGTTTCTCACGGCTCGGGAGGATCTGCGAGATGCGCGGCTCAATCTCTGCGCGGCGACGCGCCAGGTGTTGTGCAATGGGCTGGCGCTGCTCGGCGTGTCGGCCCCCGAAGTAATGTAAAGGCGGCACTTTCGCGCTGCAGAGCGAAGCGATGTCCAGAGACTACAAGCACGCCGCCAATCGCAAGCGCCGCAGCGTGTCAGGTACAGCCTGGTTGTCTTTCTTCTCTGGGCTGGGCGTGGGCATGCTCGTTGCTCTGCTGGTTTATCTGCAGTATTCCAAGCTCTCATCCGGTATCCCCGTCGGCGCGTCGCAGGCACCCTCGCCGCTGGCGACGACGGCGCCGGCCGCGCAGCCGGCGCCCGATCAACCGGAGCCCGAGGCGGCCGCGCCGCCCCGCAGGCCGCGCTTCGACTTCTACACCATACTGCCGGAGATGGAGGTCAAGGTGCCGGAGTGGCAACTGGGGCAGGGGCCACAGGGACAAGCTCCGGTGCTTGAGCCCGGTGCCTATGTCCTGCAGGTGGCCTCCTTCCAGCGTTTCGAGGAGGCGGACAAGGCAAAGGCGAATCTCGCCCTGCAAGGCATCAGCGCGGACATTCAGCGCGTCGTCATTAACGGAAGGGACACGTGGTATCGCGTCCGCGTCGGGCCCTTCCGGGACCTGGATCAGGTGCAGGCGATGCGAGCCAAGCTGCAGGAAGTGGGGATGGACTTCATGCTGCTCAAGATCAAGGAAGGTTAAGTCGCTCCGCCCCGCGTCGCCTGAGCGGCTGGTGTGGTCAGCCGGCGCCGCCGCACTTCTCCCGGCGCAGCCGCTCCAGATTGGCACGGGTGCGATTGTGAAACGCCGAGCCGCCGAGCGGATCGGCGTAATGCTGCGTCAGGCGGATATCCTGCGTTAGGACGAATTCGATCACGCCGGTGGCGCGGCTGATCCACTCGCACCACGAGATTGAACGTTTGTGCAGCAACTCCCATTCCGTCTTCAGGTTCTCGGAGTTGGTCCTGAACCTTTCGTAGTTGGCGGCGAGGCCGGCGAGGTCTGCGGCGCGCACCGCCTTCTGCTCGGTCGTGACGAACACCGCGTCACGGTGCGTGGCAAGTATAGCCGCGACCACCTCCTTGATGGTGTCGTCGGGCGCACCACGCTCACGCAGCACGGCCGCGGCAAGCGCCGCAGAATAGTCCTCCTTCGTGGCGTGTCCCATTGCCACGTGGTCCTCATGGTAGCCGGCGTCGTGAAACAGCAGCGCGTAGTAGACCACGCGTTCGTCTATGGGCACACCCTCCGTCCGGCAGCGCGCCACGATCTCGGCCCCGACGCAGACGGCCTCCAGCGCGTGCCGAAAGTTGTGATAGGGCAGGGCCTCGCCGTACAGCCGCGCCGCATGCGCCTCCAATGCCTCATCTCGACGCATGCGGCCGTGGTCGGTGGCGGCAAAGGGCAGCCGGTGGAGCGGGTGATGGGAATCGAACCCACGTTCTCAGCTTGGGAAGCTGATGTTCTACCATTGAACTACACCCGCGCTGGGGAGAAAAAAATTCTAATAAAATTGGCCTTGCAGCGAAACAGCCGGTTGCCGCTGGAGGAACCGGTGCGGAACGCCTGCGAGGGCCTGAAGAAGGCGGGCAGGAGCCTTGACCGGCGTCGCAGACAGGAGGTTGCAGCGGCGCGTCGCAGGACATCCCTGATGGCTAGTGCTACGATCTGCAAACGTCCGCCAACTACAACGATGGGCACGATTAAGGCACAGAGCAGCCCGCGGGCCGGTAAAATTGACGCAAGTCCGGCCGCCATGATCTGCATTAAGTACTGATAGGTTATATACTTTTCGCACTTGAACGCGCAGATGTCGCCCTCTTGGCAGAAAGAATGGATAAGCAGTCTCCCACGGTAGTGGTCATCGACGACAGCGCCAGCGTGCACGATTTCTTTGAACGCTGCCTCGCGCCGTTCGATGCCCAGTGTCAGTCATTCACTTCTACTGCCGAATCTGTCGACTACCTTAGCCGCCACCGGCCGGACGTGCTTTTCCTCGACATCATCATGCCCGATAAGGACGGCCTGACCTTTCTACAGGAGCTGCGGAAAATGCCGGGGCAGGCCAACACCCCCGTCATCATGATCACGTCAAAGGACTACGCCCAGGATCGTATGGTCGCCAAGAACCTGGGAGCGGTCGATTTCGTGATCAAGCCGATGCGTACCGAGACGATCCGAGATCTCATCCTCAAATATACGGGCGCTGGGGCAAAGAGCAGCAACCGGACGGCGAATGGTTAGAAGCTACATTCGCTTCTGGGGCGTGCGCGGCTCCTACGCGGCACCCTTTTCCACCCATATGAAGGTCGGCGGCAACACCTCCTGCGTGGAAATCCGCACCGGGGAGCACATCCTCATCTGTGATGGCGGGACCGGGATCATTCCGCTCGGCGAGAAACTGGTCGCCGACGGCAGCACCCGCAAACTTCTGGTCGTCTTCACACACTATCATTGGGACCATATTTGCGGGCTGCCGTTTTTCGTGCCGGCCTTCCGCCACGACTGGAACATCGCGTTCTTTGGCCCCGGCGAGAGCCGGCGCGACATCGAGAAACGCCTCTCCGACCAGATGAAGGCACCGTATTTTCCCGTGGAGACCGAGACCTGGGTGGCGGCCATCAGCTACCTGTCGCCTAAGGAAACAGGATTTGCGCACGGTCCGATGCGCATTACTTACCAGAACGTGCATCATCCCGGCGTGACCTACGGCTATCGCATTGAGGTCAACGGCAAGGTAATCGTCTACGTCTCGGACAACGAGTTCATGTTCCTGGAGCGCTCAATAGAGATGCGCTACGGCGAGTTCAACGTTGAGGAACAGGCGCTGCTCGACCGCATGAAACACGAGGAGCGGCACACCGAGCTCAATCTGATCCGCAACGCCGACATCCTGATCCACGATGCCCAGTACACTCCCGAGGACTACCTGAAGAAGCGCGGGTGGGGCCATTCCTGCTACATCGACACCGTGAGCTCTGCGATTGAGGCGGGTGTGAAGACGCTATACCTCTACCACCACGACCCCACCTATGATGACAACGAGGTGGCGGCCATGCACAAGAGCGCGCTCGCAATCATCCGGGACCGGCGCTCTAAGATGCGGTGCCACGTCGCCCAGGAGGGACTGACGATAGACATCTAAGCGGGTGGCTTTCCGGGCCGCGTGCGCCGTTATCCCGCTTGGAGACTTGCCGTGAATCAGGTAACCGTCAACGGTGAAGAGCGCGAATTCCCGCCGCGGTACACGCTGACCGATCTGCTCGGGCAGCTATGTATCACTGGCCGCTACGCCGTGGAGGTGAACGAGGTTATCCTGCCGCGGTCGCGACACGCGACCTACGAACTGCAGGCGGGTGATCGCATTGAGATCGTTCACGCCATCGGCGGGGGTTGAGCGGGATGGGCGGAGCAGTTCGCGGCTTTGTGCTCCAAAGTCCTCGCTGCCAGCCGACACAGGTGCCCTTGGGGGTGAGGCTTCTCCAACAACCCGAGATCGACGATTGACGGTGAACAAGCCGGAAGACATCTTGACAATCGCTGGGAGAGCGTTTCGTTCGCGCTTGCTGGTCGGTACCGGGAAGTATCGTGACTTCGAGCAGACGCGTGCCGCCGTCGAGGCGAGCGGCGCCGAGATCGTTACCGTCGCCATCCGGCGCACGAACATCGGTCAGGATCAGGACGGGCCCAACCTGCTCGATTACCTGCCGCCGCAACGATACACCCTCCTGCCCAATACTGCCGGGTGCTACGATGCAAAGTCGGCGATCCGGACATGCCGGCTCGCGCGCGAATTGCTCGACGGCCACGACCTCGTGAAGCTCGAAGTACTGGGAGATGAGAAGACGCTGTTCCCGCATGTCCCCGAAACTGTCGTCGCCGCCGAGGCGCTCATCGCGGAGGGCTTCAAAGTAATGGTGTACACCAATGATGATCCCGTGATGGCCAGGCGCTTCGAAGAGATGGGGTGCGTGGCCGTGATGCCGCTGGCGGCGCCCATCGGCTCGGGCATGGGGATCCGCAATCCGTACAACATCCGCATCATCGTCGAGAATGCCGAGGTGCCTGTCCTGGTCGACGCCGGCGTCGGGACAGCCTCCGACGCGGCAGTGGCGATGGAACTGGGCTGCGACGGGGTCTTGACGAACACGGCCATTGCGCAGGCGCGCGACCCGATCCTCATGGCCTCGGCGATGCGCAAGGCCATTGAGGCTGGACGCCAGGCTTATCTCGCCGGGCGCATGCCGCGGCGTCCCTACGGTGCTGCTTCATCGCCGATTGAGGGGCTGTTTTTCTGAGCGCATAGATGCCGTCCATGACTGCTGCAGAGCGCCCGCTCAAGGGCGTGCGCAGTTTCGTACGCCGGGAGGGACGTCTGACCGCCGCGCAGAACCGCGCCCTGCGCGAACTGCGTCAACTCTACGGGGTGCCGTCGGGCGATGATCCCATCGACCTGCCTGGCCTGTTTGGCCGTCGCGCGCCCTGCCATCTGGAGATCGGCACCGGTAGCGGTGACTGTCTGCTCGCGCTGGCACAGGCGCATCCCGAGAACGACTATCTGGGGATCGAGGTCTATCGGCCGGGCGTGGGCAGCCTCCTGTTGCGCTCGAGCCGCCAGCGGATCACCAACCTTCGGGTGTCGTGTCGTGACGCGGTGGAGGCGCTGGCGCGGCAGATTCCGGCGGGCAGTCTCGATTGCGTCTACCTGTTCTTTCCCGATCCGTGGCCCAAGAAGCGGCATCACAAGCGGCGTCTCCTGCAACCCCCGCTCGTCGCGCTGCTGCGTCAGAAGCTGCGATCCCACGGGCGATTGTTCATCGCGACCGACTGGGACGACTACGCGCAGCATGTCGTGGAACTCATGCAGAAGAGCCCTGGCTTCGTCAATCTCGCCGCACCCGCGGTGTGGGCACCGCGACCGCGCTGGCGCCCTCTGACGCGCTACGAACAGCGCGCGATCAGTTCGGGGCGCGCGGTACGCGACCTGGCCTACGGCTGCAACTGAGCCTCCGCAGCGGGTAGCAGATCGAGAAAGCTCTCGACCACCTCGAAGTCGGCGTACGCCCGGCGCGGTCCCCGACTGTCCGGCAGGGCGACCGCAAGCAGCTGCGCGATGCCATGGTCCCGCGCCGCCCGCAGCACAACCGGGTTGTCATCGATGAGCAGCGTGGACTGGGGATGGTAAGCGACGAGCTGTTGCAGGCGCGCCCAGAACACCTGCTCTTCCTTCGGCACGCCGAAGTCATGGGCGCTCACGATGGTGTGGAAGTACTTTGCGATGCCGGTGCGTGTCAGCTTGTGGTCCACACTTCGACGGTGCGCGTTCGTGGTGAGGACGAGACACTGACGGCGGCAGCGCAGGAATTCCAGCAGCTCGAACACGTGCGGCCGCACCGCGATCAGATGTTGCACCTCCCGCTCGAGTGCCGCGATGTCCAGCCCGAGTTCCCGTGTCCAGTAGTCCAGGCAGTACCAGTTCAGCGTGCCCTCCTGCGCCCTGAGCAGCGGGATTAGTTCGGCCACGGCTGATTCCAGGTCCATGCCGTGCCGCTCGGCGTAGCGCAGCGGCAGATGCTGCTTCCATAAGTGGCTGTCGAAATGGAGATCGAGCAGCGTACCATCCATGTCGAGCAGTACGGTTTCAATCGTGTTCCAGTCCAGGGCCACGGCGGTCAGCTCTCCATCGCAAGAATCCCAGGGCGTACGCCACGCGGTCGGTCGTGGGCAATGTGCAGAAGGAAATTATAAGCGACCTCTTCGCGCCGCAGACGGCAGAGGGGTGAAGGCGGCGGGCCGCGCCGCAGAGGTGCCGCGCGCTCAGCCAAAAAGGGAGGAGAGATCGATGGTTGTTCTCTTGCCGATGGCGTCGTAATGCTCCGCTAGCCAGGCTTGTCCCTGCGCCCAGCCGGTATCGCGCAACGAGCCCAGGAAGTCCGGCGAAATGTTGAAATGACTGCCGGTCGGCAGTTTGTTCAACACTTCCTCCGCCTCGATCAGATGGATCTTCAGCTGGGTCAGGCGCCGTTCCAGCACACCCTTCGGGAACCATCCGCCCTGGGCGATCTGTTCCCTGGACATCGCGATCGCGCGCATTTCGCGCAGGAACGCGGTATTGAAGCTGAGTTCCGTCTGCCGGTGTCGGATGGCCTCGGCGCTGTTCGGGAGTCTGTCGCGTCGCAGCGGCTGCACCATAATCACGAGGATGTCTGGCCGGCGGCAGTTGAAGATCAGCGGGTAGAGCGGGGGATTGCCCGAGTAGCCACCATCCCAGTATGACTCACCGTCAATCTCGACTGCGTGGTGGAGGGACGGCAGGCACGCCGAGGCAAGCAGGCTCTCGACGGTGATCTCGGCGTTGGTGAAGATACGAACCTTGCCCGTGCGGACGTTGGTAGCACTGATAAACAGGCGGATATCTTTGGCAGCCCGCACACGCTCGAAGTCGATGAGCCGCTCCAGGACATCGCGTATGGGGTTGAGACCCCGCTGGTTGAGCTGGTAGGGCGAAAGCATTCGGGCAAGGTCCAGGTAAGCCCGCAGCGGCGGGAAGGCGTCGGCCCCGACATTCTCATGCCACTCGGTGAGAGAGTGGCCTTGCTGCAAGGCACCCGGCACTTCGCGTGAAATATCGGTCCAGAACTGTGTCAGCGCGGCGCGTGCGCCATCGCGCCCGGCACTGATGAGGCCGTGTGCCATCGCCACCGCATTCATTGCCCCTGAACTCGTCCCGCTTACCCCCTCTATCTGGATTCGGGGATCCTGCAGCAAGCGGTCCAGAACGCCCCACGTGAAGGCGCCGAAGGCGCCCCCACCCTGCAGCGCGAGATTGATAGTCTTGTGTCGCGGCTCTCGTTTGCGGAAGATCATCGCGACATGGTATTGCGCCGCAACATGCACCGCAACGTGTCTTTATCAAGGGACCGAGCCCACCGGTATCGCACGGCAAATGTCGGCAAATATAGGAGTATATTGGTGCAAACTGCGAACGTCGTCGTTCTGGTTACTTTAGTTTGGCACCGCAGTTCCTCCATGGGCACAGGCTATCTCCGGTTTAGTGGAGTCAGGCAGTGCGGCGATTTCCTACACGCGAGGCTCAGTTCGGAGGTGGCAACTAACGGCGACATTTGCTGGGCGCAGGGGCTCATCAGCGCGTACAACTGGAAGAAGTCAGGAGGTCGCGAGGTCGTCATCGATTACGGCGGACTCAACTATTGGCTCATCGACTACTGCGGCGGTCATCTCGAGGTGATCTACCACGAGGCAGTGCCAAGGCTCATCGCCGAACAAACGAGGCTTTAGGGAAGCTCTGAATAAGCCCATCCTGGACTTCTCAGAGCACGCAAAGCAAAAAGCGTGGTTTTTGCTTTGCTTCATCTTCAACGGCTTGCCGCCGCCGAAGATGGCGGCACATCCCTGTGCCGCAGGAACCTCTGACTTAATCAGAGGTTCCTTAGAGGGGTAACTGCGCTGGGCGGTCTGCGCCGCAGGCTATGAGCGGTGGGCCCTCGGCCCAGCGCGACGGTCGGTCCGCACAACCCTATCATGCCTTGGCCGGCCCTGTAGCAGCGGGTCCGCGCCTTACGCGCCAGCAGCCGCGCGCCCTGGCGGGTCACGTACCAGGGATTCACCGGTACTTGCATCCACGCGTCGCGCAGAGTTTGTGACAGAATTGCGTTCTGACGATACGGGGATCCGGTGCATGTACGACAAGAAAATTCTGAGCCTAGACGACGCGAAGCGCGTTGCGGCCGCGGCGGAGGCGGAAGCGCGACGCAACGGTTGGAACGTCGTCATTGCCATCGTCGATGACGGTGGCCATCTGATGTACCTGCAGCGCGAGAAGGTGCAGCTTGGCTCGATAGAAGTGGCGATCACGAAGGCCAAGGTGGCGCTGATGTTCCGGCGTCCCACCAGGGTCTGGGAGGAGACCGTGGGGAGCGGGCGCTACGGCTATCTGGCGATGCCGGGAATGCTCCCGCTCGAGGGCGGAGTGC
The DNA here is from genome assembly GCA_052388435.1 of Chromatiales bacterium. GTDB lineage: Bacteria > Pseudomonadota > Gammaproteobacteria > JAJPIJ01 > JAJPIJ01 > JBQTIC01. Next base: position 47,572 of record JBQTIC010000096.1, read on the forward strand.
CACTGACATACCAGGAGGAGGTTATCGGCGCGATCGGCATCAGCGGGGTGAAATCCGCGGAGGACGGTCAGATTGCCGCCGCCGGAGCGGCCGCATTATAGGCGGGCTAACCACGAACCTCCGCCAGGCTACGCGCCTTGGTTCACATGCGCAGCACGCCACACTGCCATTACCGCTTCGACGCCACGGGGGCGCATCACCGCGCCGAGCGGCGTACGCGCCGGGTGCTATTGCTCACCGCCGTGATGATGGTGGTGGAAATTGCGGCGGGCGCGACGTTCGGTTCGATGGCGCTGCTCGCCGATGGCTGGCATATGGCCACGCATGTGGCCGCGCTCGGCATCGCCGGGTTCGCGTATCGCTACGCGCGCAAGCACGCCGACGACCCACGCTACACCTTTGGCACCGGCAAGTTCGGTGTGCTGGGCGGCTTTGCAAGCGGGGTGGCGCTCACCGTCATTGCGGGCCTGATGGTGCTGGAGTCGGCAGGTCGCCTGTGGCGGCCGGCCGCCATCCGTTTCGATGCGGCGATGGCCGTCGCCGTTCTCGGTCTGGCCGTGAACCTGCTGAGCGCGTGGTGGCTACGCGACGAGGAACACGAGCATGGCCGGACGCACGCACACGATCACAACCTGCGCGCGGCGTATCTGCATGTGCTGGCCGATGCGCTCACTTCGCTGCTGGCCATCGTGGCGCTCGCCTGCGGCAAGCTGCTCGGCTGGATCTGGATGGACCCGATCATGGGCATCGTCGGTGCGGCGATCATCGCACGCTGGTGCTATGGCCTGCTGCGCGAGACGGCAGCGATCCTTCTCGACAGTACCAGCGACGCCGACACGCTGAATGCCATCCGCGCGGCACTGGAACGCGACGCGAGCAGCCGGGTCGCCGACCTGCATCTCTGGCACATCGCGCCGCACCGCCTGGCGGCCATCGTTTCGATCGACACGGACATGCCGAGATCGCCGGCCTACTACCAGGCCATTCTGGACGAGGTCGCCGCGCTGGCGCATGTAACCGTGGAGATCAACGTGCGCAGGAGCGCGTAAACCGTGAGCGTCCGGCTCAGCCGCGCTGAAACTCCTCGAGCTCCATGCGGTACTCGCCGGCAGGGAGGATCGGACTGGAGGTGGTTTCCTTGCGCTCGACCTTGACCAGGCCCACCCCCGGGGCGAACCACTCGGTGGACAATACTCGTATTATGGTCGGGCCGACATAGAAACCGACGTTCTGGTGGGTGACACCCTTTCCGCGCACGCGCAGGCAACGCTCGAATCGGCCGGCCGGCACCACCACGTCGTCATCGACGCTCTCGACGATGTATTGCACCTGCAGCTCCACGCTGATCTTGTTGAGCGATTCCCCCTCAGGCGGGCCGGTGTGCTGAAGCGCAACCGTGTATTCCCAGTTGCTCCATGGTGGTGCTGTCGGCACCGCTGCCGTCGGCAGCACGACCCGCGGTTTCGAAAACAGGCGTGCCTTTTCATGCGGGACCGACTCTCCAACGCGGAGCACGCCGGTGGCGTCCTCGCGGTAGTAATGGGTCATGCCGTCGACGGTGCGACGGGCGCTGACCTCCTGGCCTTCCAGCACCGTCCGACCAAGATTCTCGATGACATATTTTTTTTCGCTCGGGCCGTCCATGGTGGTGACATCTATCCGGTAGACCCAGCGCCAACCCTTCTGCAGCGGGAAGAAGGTCTCCGCATGTTGCCCACAGCCACTAACAGCAAGCACGCCCATGAGCAGCACCGCGAGGCCGCCGGCCGGGCGCAGGAGGAGGGGGTTGATCACGGGTTCAGACTCGACGCGGTCTGCAATACAATACCGCGGCCACGAGCAAGCCGCCATGTCGACACGAACCGACGATCTGCGTATCAAGTCGTTGCAGGAGGTCATCCCGCCCGCACAACTGCTGGCCGAGGTGCCGACGTCCGAGCGTGCCGCGCAGACGGTCATCGGCACGCGCCGGGCGGTTCAGGAGATCCTGCACGGTGAGGATAATCGCCTGCTGGTTATCACGGGCCCCTGCTCCATCCACGATCCCCCGGCCGCGCGCGACTACGCCGGCCGGCTCAAACCGCTCATCGATGGCCTCGCCGGGGATCTGCTCATCATCATGCGCGTCTATTTCGAGAAGCCGCGTACGACGGTGGGCTGGAAGGGACTTATCAATGATCCGTTGCTGGACTATAGCTTCCGCATCAACGATGGTCTGCACATCGCGCGGCAACTGCTCGTTGACCTGAACGAGGTGGGCGTGCCCGCCGCCACCGAGTTCCTCGATCCGATCAGCCCCCAGTACCTGGCCGACCTGGTCGCGTGGGGCGCGATCGGGGCGCGCACGACCGAGAGCCAGGTGCACCGCGAGCTGGCCTCAGGACTTTCCTGCCCCATTGGGTTCAAGAACTCCACAGACGGGGGGGTCCAGATTGCCATCGATGCCATCAAGGCGGCCTCGCAGCCGCATCATTTTCTCGGCGTGACCAAAGAGGGCCGCTCGGCCATTGTCGCGACCACAGGCAACCCGGATTGCCACCTCATCCTGCGCGGCGGCAACAACCGTCCCAACTACGACGCGGAGAGCGTAAACGAGGCAGCCACGAAACTCGCCAATGCGGGACTTCGGCCGGTGCTGTGCATCGACTGCAGCCACGCCAACAGCGAAAAGGATCACGCACGGCAGGTGGAGGTCGGTCGCGAAGTGGCGCGGCAGATATCCGCCGGTGAGCGGCGGGTCGTCGGCGTCATGCTGGAGAGTCATCTGGTAGCCGGGCGCCAGGATCTCGAGCCCGGAGTGCCGCTCACCTATGGTCAGAGTATTACCGACGCCTGCATGGGCTGGAGCGACACGGAACCACTATTGCGGGAACTCGCCAGGGCGGCGCGGACACGGCGCCACCAGCGGCGGCAGCAGCCACAGTCGGCAATTGCCTAGGCGCCGTCCGCCGGCGAGCGATTACAGGCGATCGGCGCCCGGGTCGCGATCAGCGGCCAGTTCAGTTGAAAACGTGTCGCAGGCCTCGGGGCTGCCTGCCTCGAAGCCGTGCATGAACCACACGACGCGCTGTTTGGCGGAGCCGTGGGTCCAACTTTCCGGGTTTACGCGACCTGTTGCGTGTTCCTGTATCCGATCATCGCCGACGGCGGCCGCTGCCTCAATGCCTTCTTCGACGTCGCCGGGATCGAGAATATCGCGACGCCGCGTCGAGTGGGCCCACACGCCGGCGAGGCAGTCCGCCTGCAGTTCCATGCGCACGGATAGCGCATTGGCCTCGCCAGGGCGCTCCTGCTGCAGCTGGTGGACCTTGCCCGCAATGCCGAGCAGGTTCTGGATGTGATGGCCGATCTCGTGGGCGAGGACGTATGCCTGCGCGAAGTCGCCGGGGGCGCCGAAGCGGCTCCTGAGCTCCTGGTAGAAGCCGAGGTCGATGTACACCTTCTGGTCCGGGGGACAGTAAAACGGCCCCATCGCCGCCTCGGCATAGCCGCAGCCGGATCGCACCGAGTTGTTGAACAACACCAGTTTCGCAGCCTGGTAGGGCTGCCCGACGCTCTGCGGCAGCGTTGTACCCCAAGTGCCCTGGACGTCATCGAGCACGAAGGAGACAAAATCGACCAGTTCCTCCTCTTGTGGGGTGGGTTGGTAGGGCGGGCCGGCGCTCTCTTGCGTCGGTGGACCGATGCCGCCACCAGGGCCGAGCATGGCGAGGAAGTTTTCGCCAGTGAGCAGGGTTAGAACGAGCAGTATCGCCACGCCGCCCAGCCCGATCTTCAGACCGCCTCCGCCCAGGCCGCCAAGTCCGCCCTGACTTCGCCGGTCCTCGATATTTCGGCTGCGTTCGCCTCGCTGCCATCGCATAGGGCTCACCTCCCGCGGTCGACTACTTCGATCATAGCATCGGACGGCAGGCTCGTCGGACGATGGCCTGCGCAGCGCGCATGATGCGCACGCCGCTTCTCGGACCGCTTTGCCTGCTTGTTATGTGCCGGATGCGCGGGCCTTCGTTTCACTCAGCAACGTTGTCAACTCCCCGTTTCGCGAGGACGCCAGCACATTGAGGAACGTCTCGAAGCTGCGCCTGGTGGCACTCGCATCGGGCTGGCGACGACAGTGATCACTTCGTCGATGAGCTGGGAGAGGTCCGATTGCATGTTGCCGCCACACGCGGCACTGCTCAACTGCGCGAGAATGCTGTCGCGTTCGGGATTGTTGTCCTGTAGCGAAGGCGAGGTGCCGCAACGCCCACTGCAGGCGCTCTCCGCCTCGTAGCGAGATCAGTGGCGCCTTGTGTGGAACCGATGATCCCGCTTGGGCGT
>JBQTIC010000097.1:0-2386 GCA_052388435.1 Chromatiales bacterium
GGCCTGCATCCGCATCATCGACAAGACGGGTCCACTCAACAACCCGGCCGATCGCGACCACTGCGTGCAGTACATGGTGGCGGTGGCGCTCATCTTCGGGCGTCTGACCGCCGCCGACTATGAAGACGACATCGCGGCCGATCCGCGCATCGACGCGCTCAGAAAAAAGATTAAGTGCGTGGAAGATCGCCGACTAACCAAGGATTACCACGATCCGGACAAGCGCGCGATCGCCAATGCGCTGACCCTGGAGTTCAAGGACGGCACGAAGCTGCCCGAGGTGGTGTGCCAGTACCCGATCGGCCACAGACGCCGCCGCAGAGAGGGCATTCCGCTGCTCGAAGCCAAGTTCAGAGAAAACCTGGCGCGCCGCTTCCAGGCCGAACAGCAGAAGGCGATCCTCGACATCTCGCTGGACCAAAACAGGCTGGAGCGCATGCCCGTCAGCGAATACGTCGATCTCTACGTCATCTAGTGTCGCGTCCCGACGATAATCTGCCTGTATCTTCTCGGTTCGTGGTGAGCGCTTCGACCGTCCTCAGGACATTGGTCATCGCGCGACCGTGCAGCCGGGGGCTGTTTCCGGGGGACAGAGTAACCGCGCCACCGGCGCGGCAGGCAGGCGAAAGGTCAGCTATCGTCGCCGGAGAGCAACTTGTCTATCGGCGAGGGCTCCCGCTTAGGTCCGAGCTGCTTCGGCAGCTCCAGCGTGGAGGAGAGATCAAACGCCTTGATCACGTCCGAGTCGGTAATGTCGCAATCCGCCTCGAGATCGGCCGCTACAACGTCAGCCAGGCGCGGCCAGGCATCCACTTCGACATGGCAGTTCTCCAGCCAGTCCGTGTTGCGCCCCAGGATCCACGCGTCCCAGAACGAGAGCGCCACCAGCAGCTTCCGATAGCGTTCGTCGCCACCGTGTCGGAGTTGCGACTGCAGCGCCATGAAGTCGGCCCCGAGCTTCTGAAACTGCCCCTGTCTGTGCAGCGCCGCATCGCGCCGCAGCAAGGCAGCGAACCGCTCGCGGATGGCGTCATAGCTGTCTTCGGTCATAAATTGGATTATAGCCTGAGGTTTGGCACATTCTTTGACACCATGCCTCAAACGGACTCCCGGCGGAACCGGGATTGGTGGACCGTGCAGGAGTCGACCGTTTCGCCTGGAGCGAAACGGGACGCGCCGAAGGCGACCCGCCAGGGTGCGCGCCAAGGAGGGCGCGCATAAACCGAGACCAACGGTCAAATCCATACTTTTAGTCCGTTGGTCATCCATGCACGCGACCGCGACCGAAGCGACGACCGCTATGCTCTGAATGGTGGGCCGTGCAGGAGTCGAACCTGCGACCAACGGATTAAAAGTCCGCTGCTCTACCGGCTGAGCTAACGGCCCGCGCGAGGAGGGAAAGCCAGAGCCTATCTCATGAAGGGCGGCGATAATAGCGCACGCGATCGCTCCGTGGGAAGCGTGCGCTCCAGCACGGCGGCCATCGGTCCAGCCTCTTGATTTTTGCCGATTTGCCCCTATTTTTGCCGCATCTGTTCATTGGCGAATCGGGGAGTATTGCATGCCGATATACGAGTACCTGTGCGCGGCCTGCGGCCACGAGCTGGAGGCGATGCAGTCCATCAGTGAGGCGCCTCTCAAACAGTGCCCAAGCTGCAACAGGAAGACCCTGAGGAAGGTGGTATCGGCGGCCGGCTTCGTGCTGAAAGGCACCGGGTGGTATGTCACCGATTTCCGCGACAAAGGAAAGCCCGCAACCGACAACAAGGGGAAGGGTGAGAGCGAGCCAACGGCTGACAAGAAGACCGAAGACACGCCGAAGGCTGACGGCACCGCAGAGTCGAAGAAGTCGACGGAGAAGACAAAGGCCGAAAAGAAGACAGAAAAGAAGGCTGCCGGTTCCGATTCCTGAGTTAAAAATCGCACAGTGCCGTGCGGCTGCTGCGTTGCGTTGCCGCAGCGCTGCCCGTAACATTCCGGCCCTTGTTGAGCGGCGCCGGCAGCCACTGAGCGGCCGCCGGTGCGACTCCCCTCTCCCCCGGGCGGGAGAGGGTGTAGGGAGAGGGGATAGTCGGTACATCGACCTGAAAGTTTTCCACTGAATCGTCCTGCCCTCTCCCTGGCCCTGCCATCAAGACCGGGGAGGACGCGCAGAGCGCGTTGCAACCGTTCCGAGACTGAGGCTCTATGCGTACTCATTATTGCGGCCAGCTCAATACCTCGCACGTCTCGCAGGACGTGACGGTTTGCGGCTGGGTGCATCATCGCCGTGATCACGGCGGCGTCATCTTCATCGATCTGCGCGACCGCGCCGGCCGCGTGCAGGTGGTCTTCGACCCCGACACGCCGGTCCCCTTCGCGGTCGCCGAGCGGGTGCGCAATGAGT
>JBQTIC010000098.1:0-16432 GCA_052388435.1 Chromatiales bacterium
GCGTCGGCTTCAGTGTGCCCACCACTCCTGCCTCCTACAGTGTGAACTACGAGATTAGTGGCGTGGGAGACTTCGACGGGGATGGCAAGGCGGATATCGTGTTCCGGCACAAGACAGCCGGGACCAACCGCATCTGGTTCATGGATGGCGCCACGCGTGTTGGCAGCAGCGTGGGTATTGACACCCTCGCCAGCCTGAGCTGGATCATCGCGGGCGCGGGAGACTTCGATGGGGATGGCGATGCCGACATCCTGTTCCGGAACAAGGTCAGCGGAGCCAACCGCATCTGGTTCATGGATGGCGCCGCGCGCGTCGGCAATCTTCCCACCACTCCGGCGTCGATTGGCCCGAGCTGGGTGGTGGGCAATTGAAGTGCATCCCGCGTCCCCTTGACGGGGAAGCGTAGAGGGACACTGACGGAGGAGTCTTCGGTCAACAGTGCGAGTGGTTTCCCGGCGATAGATTTTCGCCTCGGCTTGACCCATAAATACATAGAGCTGGGAAAGGCAAGACCGCCCTGAAAGCAGGGGAGAAGAGCTTGGGTCCTGGAGTGCACGCATCTCGAGGCGCTGAGGTGTCGGAGCGGAGGGCAGGACTGCTCCGCGCCTTCCCTGTTCGTCTCGGGGCGCTGCTGATCTTGCTTACCACCGGTGCAGCGCAGGCGGTCGAGTACAAAGGGGCGGATCCCCCTGCGATCAAAGCCCCGGCCGCGAGCTACGAAGCGTTGCTGGAGAAGGCGCGAACCGCAGATCGCGTGCGCGTCATCGTGCGCCTGCAAGTGCCGTTTGCGGCCGAGGGAAGACTCGCCAGGCCTAAGGCGGTGACGGATCAGCGCCTGTCCATCGCCCGGACTCAGGACAGTCTGCTGCGGCGGCTGCAGTCACACGCGATGGTTTCCGTGAAGCGCTTCAAGTACTCACCGTACTGCGCCATGGAGGTGGAAGCCGCCGCCCTGGAAGCGTTACGGGCATCCCCGGAGGTTGCCGACATCATCGAAGATGTGGCGGTGCCGCCGCTGCTGCAAAACAGCGTGCCACACATCGGCGCGAATCAGGCGTGGGTGCAGGGCTACTCGGGAACGGGACAGTCTGTCGCGATACTCGACACCGGCGTCGACAGGTCCCACTCTTTCCTGTCGGGGAAAGTCGTGGCGGAGGCCTGCTTTTCCACCACTTACGCGTTCGACTCTGCGTCATCGTTGTGCCCGAATGGCGCTGATCAACAGATCGGGAACGGCGCGGGTGTCAACTGTTCGGGAGTGTTCGGTTGCGAGCACGGCACGCACGTCGCCGGCATCGCCGCGGGGCGGGGAGTGACCTTCTCCGGCGTGGCGAGGGATGCGTCGATCATCTCGGTGCAGGTCTTTTCCAGGTTCGACGACCCGTTTTTTTGCTCCTTCCTCGACCCTTGCCTGGCATCCTACAGCTCCGACCAGATGCAGGCGCTGGAATGGGTGTACGACCGGCGGGGTACCTTCGCCATTGCTGCCGTGAACATGAGCCTGGGGGGTGGAGGCTTTCAGACACACTGCGACGTCGATCCTCGGAAACCGTCCATGGACAATCTCCGCTCGGTCGGGATTGCTACGGTCGTGGCTGCAGGCAATGACGGCTTCTGCGGCGCGATCAGTGCTCCGGCCTGCATATCGACCGCCATCAGTGTGGGGGCGACCAACGACTCGGATCGCGTTCCTTTTTTTTCAAATTCAGCGCGCATCCTTGATCTCTTCGCACCGGGGGTGGGCATCACCTCTTCGGTGCCCGGCAATGCCTTCGAGTCGCTGTCTGGCACGTCGATGGCGGCTCCGCACGTGGCGGGTACATGGGCGATCTTGAAATCGCGGGTGCCCACAGCCAGTGTCGACACTGTCCTGTCGGCGTTGCGAAGCACCGGCGTGAACGTGACCGACGCCGCGTGCGCGGAGGTCACCAAGCCGCGGATCCAGGTGGATGCCGCTCTGACGACCTTTAAGGAACCCACCAACGCTAGAATCACCTCGCACAACCCCGATCCCTCTGACACGGGGCAATCCGTGACGGTGAACTTCAATGTGGCAGCGACGGCGTCCGGCGTCGGCACGCCCACCGGTAATGTGACCGTGATGACCGACGGTGGCAGCCCAACTTGTATGGGCGCACTGGATGGCAGCGGGAGCGGTTCTTGTACGCTCAGCTTCGGGTTGCCAGGAACCAAGAACCTGACGGCGACCTATGCCGGCGACGCCAACTTTGACGGTAGCAATTCGGAGGGCGTGGCCCACCAAGTGAATGCGGTCCCCGGATTCGAGACAAGTCAGTGTGATTTCGATGGCGACCTGCATTGCGACATCCTTTTCCGCAATAAGGTCACCGGGGCCAATGTCATCTGGACCATGAACGGCGCCACCCGCCTCAACAATCTGTTCACCACTCCTGCCTCGTTCAATGTGAGTTGGGCAGCCGCGGGTGTGGGAGATCTGGACGCGGACGGCGACCCCGACATCCTGTATCGGCATAAGACCACCGGCGCCTTGCGCATCTGGTTCATGGACGGACCTACGCGCGTCGGCCCCAGCGTGCCTACCACTCCTGTGTCGTTCCATACGAACTGGGCGATCCGGGGCGTGGGCGATTTCGACGGCGATGGTCACGCCGATATCGTCTTCCGGCATAAGACCAGCGGGGCCATCCGCATCTGGTTCATGAACGGCGCCAACCGCGTCGGCTTCAGCGTACCCACCAGTCCTGCGTCCTACGGTCCGAATTACGAGATCGGCGGTGTGGGAGACTTCGACCTGGATGGCGATGCCGACATCGTGTTCCGCAACAAGGTCAATGGGCGCAACCGCATCTGGCTGATGGATGGCACCACAACCCCCGCCCGCGTCGGCCTCCCCGTGATCCTACCCACGCTCGCCAGCCTGAACTGGGTGATCGGGGGCGCGGTGGACGTGGATGGGGACGGCGATGCGGACATCGTGCTTCGGAACAAGATCAGCGGAGCCAATCGCATCTGGTTCATGGAAGGCGATGGCACCACAACTACGTTCGTCAGCAGCCAGGCCACCAGTCCTGCGATGATCGACCCGAGCTGGGTGATCGCGAACTGAACCCAGTGCCACTCGCTCGTACTTCGTAAGGCCGGGAGCAATGCGTCTCCGGACGCGCCTTAAGTAATCCATAGCCTCAGCATAGCCACCGTGAAGTAAGAGGTCAGCCGCAGCGCCACGCTCCAACGCTGGCGCGTTATTGGCGCCGGCTTTTGCGACCTCAATCCCACTTCCCGTTTCAGCAGGCGCCTGGACTGAATCGGCTTAAACCAAAGAGCACAGGGAGACAACGATGGATAAGCTCTGCACCTTCGAACTTCGGAAACTCCTGGTAACGGCGGCGCTGGCGGCCCTGCCTCTCGGTCAGGTAGAGGCCGCCATGTTGACTTACCTCAGCGTTCAATCTCGCGTTTACCCCGACCCGACTGACCCTGCTGATCCCACAGGGCCACAGGGCATCGCTTTCCATCCCGGCACGGGAACGCTGTTCCTGGCTTTCGAGAAGCATGCAAGTTGCTCCAGGGCACACGGTCGAGCCGGGCCGGAATATTTCGTCTCGACTACCGACTCCGATGGGCACTTCACGCTCATTCTCTCAACCGTCACTGGCCCTCTGGTTTTCTCGATCATACTCTGCAAAAGGTGTCATCTCGACGAGCGCAGTGAGGAGAGATCTTGCTTGTACAGACGCTTGGGATCCCTCGCGGAGCCTGTCCCGTTCGGCTCGGAATGACTTCTTCAGAGGTTACTTAAATCGTCGTTCGTAATCTGTATTTGAAGTGGCAGGCTATTGCGCGCTCACGTTGCAATGCCGTCTCGTCGGAAATGATCGGCACGGCCGCTGGCAGATCGCTTCCGCCGCCGGACGCGGCAGCGACAGACGCGCGCCGACCGGGAATGACCGCGACCGAAGGTTCGGTGAGAACTAAGGAACCTCTGATTAAGTCAGAGGTTCCTGCGGCACAGGGATGTGCTGCCATCTTCGACGGCGGCAAGCCGTTGAAGATGAAGCAAGGCAAAAACCACGCTTTTTGCTTTGCGTGCTCTGAGAAGTCCCGGATGGACTTATTCAGAGCTTCCCTAATGAGAGGCACGATCGGAATCGACTGCAAGCTGCAGCTCCGCGAGCCGTGCATACAGGCCGCCCGATTGCTTGAGCTGTGCCGGCGTCCCGACCTCGACAATGCGGCCGCGTTCCATCACCACGATGCGATCGGCGCGCTGCACGGTGGACAGGCGGTGCGCGATGATGAGCGTCGTGCGTCCTTCCATTGCCGCGTCGAGTCCGCGTTGTACGAGCTGTTCGGACTCCGAGTCCAGCGCGGAGGTGGCCTCGTCCAGCAGGAGAAGAGGCGAGTTCTTGAGGATGGCGCGAGCGATGGCGAGGCGTTGGCGCTGGCCGCCGGACAGCCGGACCCCCCGCTCGCCCAGGAATGTGTGGTAGCCCTCCGGCAGCCGGACAATGAATTCCTCCGCCAGCGCCGCCCTCGCCGCTGCGCGCACCTCCTCGTCCGTCGCGTTCGGCCGGCCATAGCGGATGTTATCCATGGCGTCGGCCGAAAAGATCACCGGTTCCTGCGGCACGACCGAAATCGCGCCGCGCAATGCATCGAGCGCCAGCGACCGCACGTCAATGTCGCTGAACAACAGCCTGCCGCCGCTCACGTCAAAGAAGCGCTGGATGAGCACGAATACGGTGGTCTTGCCCGCGCCGGACGGGCCCACGAGCGCGATGGTCTCCCCCGGCACCACATCCAGCGTGAAATCCGCCAAGGCGGCGGTCTGCGGTCGCGACGGGTAGCGAAACGTCACCGCCTCGAATGTGACCCGGGCCTGCCGCGTCGTTGCCAGAGGCGTCGGTCGCGCCGGCGAGGAGATCGGTGACTCCGCGTGCAGCAGCTCCATCAAGCGCTCGGTCGCTCCCGCCGCGCGCATCACGTCTCCCCACACCTCGGCGAGCGTACTCGTCGCGCCGGCGACGATCAGGGCATACAGCACGAAGGAGGCAAGCTGACCAGAGCTCATCTCGCCCGCGATCGCGGCGCGTGCTCCCAGCCAGAGCACAAACAGAATGGCGCCGAACACGGCAGTGATGATGAGGATGGCCAGCATGGCCCGCAGCTTTGTGCGCTTCATTGCGGTCTTGAAGCTGGTCTCGACGAGTCTGCGGAACCGATGCGATTCGAGGGCTTCGTGAGTGTACGCCTGCACGGTGGTGGCGGCGTTCAGCACCTCGCCCGCAACGGCGGAGGCATCGGCCACTCGATCCTGCGACTCGCGCGACAGCCTGCGAACGCGGCGGCCAAGGACGAGCAGCGGCAGCACAAGGAACGCGAGCAGAGCAAGGTTAATCGCAAACAATTTGGTGCTGGTGACCGCCAGCATCGCCATGCCGCCGATCGCCTGCAGCGCACTGCGCAGACCCATGGAGATCGACGAGCCCACGACCGTCTGCACCAGCGTCGTGTCGCCGGTCAGGCGGGAGAGCACCTCGCCGGTCTGCAGTGTCTCGAAGAACTGCGGCGACTGCCGGAGCACGCGCGCGTAGACGGCACTGCGCAGATCGGCCGTCACCCGCTCGCCGAGCCAGCTCACCACGTAGAACCGGCCGCCGACCATCACACCCCAGAATGCGGCGATGCCAAAGAGCGCAAGGAAGTGTCGATGTATCGAGCCGCCCGATCCCGGCTCGACTGCCCGGCGCACGAAGCCCTCGTCGATCAGATCGCGGAAGGCGACCGGTACCACGAGCAGTGTCGCCGAGGCGAGGCATAACAGGACGATAGCCAGCGCCACCCGACCGCGATAGGGCTTGAGGAACGGCAGCAGCCCTCGGAGCGCCGAGAGCTTCTGCCCGCTGAATGACGGACTCGCTTGAGAATGCTCGCTGCCGCTCATTTGGCTTCCGATGCGGCTGGCTCAAATGACCGACACAGCAGAGTGCCGTCCGGCAGCCTCTGTGCGGCTATGGCCGAAGTGCATATCGCCGAGGCGCTGCCTCGAGAAGAGAGTCTTTTCGCTATACGCCACCTGTGCAGCGGACTGATTCTGATGCGTGCCGGCTCCGCATTCCTCCAAGTGATGATATACGCACTCCGTAGGTTGCCTGCGCGAGCCCCTTGCAGGCCGTGTTCGCCACGCCGCTCGAGCTCGGCCCAGGGATCATCCGCGTCGGCGTCTGCATCTGGAATTTCGACGAAGCCACAAGCGGATGACGCGGATCGGCACATGATCGTTTAGAGTTTGGGCATGAATGGTCCAAGCATGCAAGCTTCGGTCTTCTCGCCGGCGGCGGTGAATACCGGCAGGCTGCTCGGAGGAGCAGCACCACGAACTGTCGCGGATCGGCATCACCTGGATCGAGGGCAACCAGGTCAAGTCCCGGGAGGTACGCGTCAGCAAGGTGACGCGAGCCCGGCAAGGGTTCACTGCTTGTGGAGCGTCGTCGACGCCGACAAGGCCCACGTGCTAGAGAGGCCATTGAGCGCACCTGCACTGAAGACATACCGTGAGGGGCGAAATTGCACGAACATTGGCACCGCCGCGTGAAAGCGGAACGCTCCAGTCTGCTGGTTTTTTGCTGACAGCCACGCCGTGATGGGTCGCTGGCGACCACCCTCCCCTAATTCCTCCCCCTACATCACACCCGAGGGCTATCACGCGCTGCAGGAGGAACTGCATGCGCTGTGGACGCGGCGCGCCGAGGTAGTGAAGCACCTTGCGGCGGCGGCGGCAGAGGGCGACCGCTCCGAGAATGCGGAATACATATACCGCAAGAAAGAGCTGCGCGAGATCGACTGGCGCATCGGCTATTTGCAGAAGCGGATGCCGAAACTGAAAGTAATCTCGCGAAGGCCGGACGATCCTGAGCGGGTCTTCTTCGGCGCCTGGGTGCGCATGGAAGACAGCACCGGCACGGAGGTGGTATTCCGCATCGTAGGCGCCGATGAGACCGATGCGGCAAAGGGTTACATCAGCGTCGATTCACCTTTGGGGGGTGCGCTGCTAAAGAAGACTTTCGATGAGGAGGTCATCGTGCACTCGCGGCGCGGGCAGGTGCGATACGTCATCATCGACATCCGCTACGAAGAGCGCCGGGAACATTGAGGCTGCCTCGCGCACGGACGGTGTTGAACCTCATCCAGGCGAGGGCACGTTGCTCGATAACTTCGCGAACTGTTGCTCGTAGATGCTGCGCACCGTTTCGATGGTGTCGGATTGGCCCGCGCTCTTGTCTTCTCGGAAACGCCTGACGCGCGCGAAGCGCAAGGCCAGCCCGCCCGGGTAGTGCGGGCTGGCCTGGATGTCGTTGAAGGCGATCTCCACCACGAGTTCCGGACGCACGTGCACGACGTAGCCTTCCTGCGCGAGCGCGAGCGCCTGGAGTCTCTCCGTCTGCCACTTGAGCATCGCATCGGTCATGCCCTTGAAGGTCTTGCCCAGCATAACGAAGCCGCCTGTTACGGGATCGCGCGCGCCCAGATGCAGATTGCTGAGCCAACCGCGCCGCCGCCCCGATCCCCACTCCACCGCGAGCACGACCAGGTCGAGGGTATGTGCGCGCTTGATCTTGAGCCACGTAGCACCGCGGTTGCCCGCCTCATAGGGAGCGTTCAGCGCCTTCACCATGACACCCTCGTGCCCTTGTGCGAATGCCTGCTTCATGAACACTTCGGCTTCCCTGGCGTCGGCCGTCAGCAGGCGCGGGATGATGAGGTAACAGGGCAGCGCCTGCGCCATGACCTCGATGCGGGCGCCAGTTGGCTGATCGATGAGGTCGACACCGTCCAGATGCAGACAGTCGAAGAAGAATGCGGACAGCGGCAGTTCGGCGCGCATTGCCTCCACGTCAAGCCTGCGGCCGAAGCGGCGCATGGTGACCTGGAATGGCTGGGCGGTCCCGTCCGCCCGTAGCGCGAGAGCCTCGCCGTCGAGGATCAGGGTCCTGGCGGGCAACGCGCGCACCGCCGCCACCACTTCCGGCACGGCCGCGGTGACGTCGTTCAGCGCGCGGGTAAAGACGCGCACTTCCTCATGCCGCTTGTGGACCTGCACCCGTGCGCCGTCCACCTTGTACTCGACGCAGGCGCGGCCGAACTGCTGCAAGGCTTCAGCGATGCCGTCCGCCGCCTGCGCCAGCATGGGCTGCACAGGTTTCAGCAGCTCGAGACGGAAACGCTGCAGCCCCGGCGCGCCTTCGGCAAGCGCCGCGCGCGCCACCGGTGCGGCATCACCGGCGAGCATGATGGCGCGGCGGATGTCGCTGGCCGGCAGGCCCGCCGCCTGTGCGATGGCATCAGTCATCAACCCTTCCAGGGCACCCTGCCGCAGCCCGCCGGTGAGCAGGTTGGCGAGGAAACTCTGCTCGTCACGCGTGGCGCGCGCGAACAGCGCGCCCAGCCGGGTCCGCCGCTCCGTTGCTGAGCCTCTGCCGGTCATGCGAGCGAGACTGGAAAAGAACGCATCGACTTCTGTAAGGGTGAGCTGAGGCTCCGTTGCGGGTGCCGTGACGCGAATGACCTGCAGTACGGCGTAGCCAATGCCAATCCGTCCCTGCGGGAGGCTACCGGCCAGATAGGCCGTGCCGGTCTCGGTTAGCGCCGGCGGCAGCCGGCGCAGACATTGCGCCAGCAGCGCGATCTTTTCCAGACGGCTGCGCGTGGCGCGCACGCGCTCGGAGGTGGCAACGATCTCTGCGAGCTGCACGGTGGGCGATAACCGGTGATCAACGGCAGTTTGAATGAAGATCAGATCATGCGGCTCGGCCTGGACGATGAAATCGACATTGGTCCGTCAATTATCACTCGTGCCGGCTGGCGAGTTCACGGTGGCGGAAGCAACCGACAAGGTGATCGTTTACCATTCCAACGGCCTGCATGAAGGCATAGCAGATCGTGGGACCGACAAAGCGGAAGCCCCGACGCCGAAGGTCCTTGCTCATGCGCTCAGCCTCCGGGCTCGTCGCGGGTATCTGGCGCAGTGTCCGGTAACGATGAACGATAGGCCTGCCGTCGACGAACCGCCAGATATAGGCATCAAAGCTGCCGAACTCGTGCTGCACGTCGATGAACGCCCTGGCGTTGTCGATCGTCGCGGCGATCTTCAGACGGTTGCGGACAATTGCAGCATCGCGCAGTAGCTGCCTTTGACGCGCCGAAGTGAAGCGCGCGACCCGCTCCGGGTCGAAGTTTGCAAAGGCACGCCGGTAGGCGTCGCGTTTCTTCAGAATCGTGATCCAGCTCAGGCCGGCCTGCGCGCCCTCAAGGATCAGAAACTCAAACAGCAGGCGATCATCGCGCACAGGCACGCCCCACTCGGTGTCATGGTAGGCGGTGTACAGCGTTGAGAACAGAGCCCACGGGCAGCGGGTTGAATCCATTGTGACGGTCCTCCGCGGCAGCGCTGATTCAATCACACGGTTGCTACAACGAATCGGATCACGCTGCCTCGGCAGGGTATCCCCGTCCACGTGATCGTGGACAGACATTGATCAAGGCGCAGCGACCGTCAAGTCACCTGGCGCAGTCGATCTATACGTCATTGTGCTTTATGTTGCGCCCATCGTGCGCAACTTATGGGTAATTCTATTTGTATCCGGCGATCACTAGACAACTAAAATTCCCACGATGGCGCCCGTCAGTAATGTGGCAAGGGTGCCCGACAGGATCGACTTCACTCCCAGTGACACGACTTCGTCACGACGCTCCGGCACCATCGTGCTTAAGCCCCCGATCAGGATCCCGAGACTACCGAAATTGGCGAAGCCGCACAGCGCGTAGGTCATGATCACTCGGCTCCGCGGGCTTAGTGCCTCGGCGGGCAGCCTGGACAGGTCCAGGTAGGCGATGAATTCGTTGAGGATGGTCTTGGTGCCCATGAGGGCACCAGCGGTCTTCGCCTCGCTCCACGGGATGCCGACGAGCCAGACGATGGGCGCCATGAGGATCCCGAGGATCCGTTGCAGAGTTACCGGCTCACCGCCCCAGTGCGGCAGCAGACCGAGGAGGATATTAACCAGACTGACCAGCGCCACGAACACGATCAGCATGGCGATGATGTTGATGAGCAGCTCCACACCGGCGAGCGCGCCCTTGGTGATCGCGTCCGTGCTCGAGCTTGCGGCCTGTGGCGGCGTCAATTCCCCCGTGGTTGCTCTGTCCCCCGCGGGCACCATGATGGCGGCGATCAGGATCGCGCCGGGCGTGCTCACCAGGGACGCCGTGAGGATGTGTCCCATCGCCTCGGGCAGCACCGGCCCGAGCAGGCTCGCGTAGACCACCATCACCGTCCCGGCGATGGTCGCCATGCCGCAGCTCATGACGGAAAAGAGTTCGCCACGCGTCATGTCCTTGAGATAGGGGCGCACGAATAATGGGGCCTCCACCATGCCGACGAAGATGTCGGCCGCCGCCGAGATCCCCACTGCACCGCCGACCCCGAGCGTCTTCTCCAGTACGCGCGACACCGCCTTCACCACCCACGGCAGCACACGCCAGTAGAAGAGCAGCGATGACAGCGCGCTCACCACCAGGATCAGCGGCAGGGCACGGAATGCGAGCACGAAGCTCGATCCGGCGCCCGTCTCGGCGAACGGGGGCGCACTGCCGCCGAGATAGCCGAACACGAAGGACGTTCCAGCGCTGGTCGCTTGCTCCAGCGACAACAATACATCGTTCAAGCCAATGAAGAACACCTTGAACACCGGCAACTTGAGCAGCGCCGCGGCCAGCACGAACTGCAGCGCAAGCCCGGCAAGCACCGTGCGCGATGGAAAGCGCCGGCGATCCTCGCTCACCGCCCATGCAATCGCTGTGAGCACGATGACACCGAGAGCGCTCTGAAGGTTAGGAAACATCGACGGCTCGCCGGTTGTTATTCTTTCCCCAGGCATTGTTACGCGTTGCTGGTGGCATCTCACCACCCGGCGCGCTACGTTGGTTTCGCTGACCCGGTCAGCCCAGACATTGTCTTGCGGAGTGATTCCCGAATCCAGTGACCGGTCCACTTGTCGCGCTGACGCCGCCAGTCATCTGAGCGCGCATCGTCGGTGCGTGCCTTGCGGAACAGAGGACGGGGCGGGCGTGATCGTGCCGGCATTCGGGACTACCCGGCGTCATGAAGCGATCTGCTTGCAGGAAATGCCGGCACGGTCGAGGATCCGCTGGAGAGACTGGCATCACCGCCCGCTGATTGCCTCATGCCCGCTAACCTCACGCCCGACTATAAGGCCGCGGAGGCCGCCTTTCGCCAGGCACGCGATCCCAAAGAACGCCTGGAATGCCTGCGCGAGATGCTCCGCACCATCCCCAAACACAAGGGCACGGATCATCTTCAGGGTGATATCAAGCGCCGCATCAAGGAACTTTCCGAGGAGCTTGAAGCGCCGAGGAAGGGAGCAGCACGCAGCGGACCGGCGCTGGTGATTCGTCCCGAGGGTGCGGCCCAGATCGCGCTTATCGGGCCGCCCAACTCGGGCAAATCATCCTTGCACGCGCGGCTCTCCGGTTCAGGCGCGCCGGCCGGCCCCTACCCGTTCACCACCCAATATCCCCAACCGGGCATGATGCCCCATGAGGACATCCACCTTCAGCTCGTCGACCTGCCGGCCATTTCACCCGAGCACCCTGTGCCTTGGCTCGCCAACACCCTGGAAGCGGCCGATGCATCCCTGCTCGTCGTCGATCTGGGCGATCCCGTCTGCGTCGAGCAGGTCCAGGCCCTGCACCGCGTGCTGCGGGAAAAGCGCGTGACCTTGACGGATCGCTGGGAACTTCCGACGCACGCGAGACAGGCCGCGGAGGATCTCGACACGGACCCCTTCGCGCTGCGGCTTCCCACGTTGATGCTGGCAAACAAAGCGGATCAGATTGCCGACATCGATGCGGAGATCCAGGCGTTTTGCGAGCTGACCGGATTTCGCTACCCTGTTCTGGCCGTCTCGGCGGAGACCGGGCAAAGGTTAAACGAGATCGGGGCATGGCTGTTCCGATACCTCGGCATCGTGCGCGTCTACACCAAAGCCCCGGGCCGTCCCGCCGACAAGGGCCGGCCGTTCACTCTTCGCCGCGGCCAAACGGTGGAAGATGTCGCGCGGCTCGTACACAAGGACCTCGCGCATTCGCTCAAGTACGCGCGCATCTGGGGCGTCTCAGCGTTCGAAGGGCAACACGTCGGACGCGACCATCCGGTTGCGGATGGCGATCTCGTCGAGCTGCACACCTGATCGCGGGCGAAATCGTCAGGGTTCTACAGTTCATGGTAAAGGGACGTGCCGTTCACAGCCAGTGGACAACTGGTAGAGTTTCAGCGGCGTGGACTCAAGGTGGCAACCGCCTAGCGCACACGATACCGAGCGGCGTAGTGCGCACGCATGATCTTCCGCCTCTGCTGCTCCAGGTTGCGGTTGGTTGTCGCCAGCAGCTGCGGCAGGCGCTCCTTCCTCCCCTCCCGGATCTTTCCGCGTTTCTTCATCCGCAGGCGATCGTCTGATTCCGCAGTCAGTTGTCGATCTCAGCTTTTCTTCCCGGTTTTGGCGAAGAAGGTTGAAAAGACACGTTCAACGTTCACGCTCCCGCACTTCGGGCAGCGCGCCTTCGCCTTCACGTGCTCGGCGACATGCTGTACCCGCTCGAAGCGATTCCTGCACTTCTCGCAACGATACTCATAAGTCGGCATAGTTTTGCCTCTTCAGAAGACACTAACCCACTTCGGCTGCGCCACGCGCAATGTTTCAATTGTTGGCTGTGTATGGGCTTCCGCTCCCGCGCTCAGGGCCTCATGCCCATGTTAAAAATCTAGTCCAGCCTGTTACGCCGCGCAATGGCTGCGACCTGGCTGAGCCGGGACAACTCGGCCAGCGATGCGCGCCACACCCTTCGCTTATCCGTCATTCCGGCCAGAGCCTGCCCCGTGCTCGGTACGGGGGAGTAACCGGGATGGGGAACCAGGCATGGGCACCGACGTCAGTCCCTTCACCCTGCGCCAGATCAGCGTGCGGTTGTTGGCGGGCATGGCACAGTCCTCGAGTAACCTCAGGCCGATGGCCTGCGCCAGCGCATCAACGGCCTCGAAATCGCGGATGCCCATGTGCGCCGCCTGCTCATGCAGCCAGACATCGAACGCGGCGTTGCTCTCACTGGTGTGGTGACCGCCGTAATTGAACGGACCGTAGATTGCCAGCACAGCATCGTCGGTCATCACGCTGCCCAGCCCGCCAAAGAGGCGCTCCACTTCGTGCCAGCTCATGATGTGAAGCGTGTTGGCGGAGAACACCGCGTCGTAGCGACTGGCCGGCCAGTCGCTATTGACGTCCAGAACCAGTGGAGCCGGCGTGTTGGATAGCGCGGCCTCATCGAGCCACATCCGGATCCCGGGCAGAGCGTCGGCCCGATCGGAGCTTTGCCAGATGAGATGAGGCAACGCCTGCGCGAAATACACCGCGTGCTGCCCCGTGCCGCTGCCGACCTCCAGCACATCTCGCCGGTCCGCGAAGTGATGCCATAGCACCGCAAGTATCGGATTGCGGTTCCGCTCGCAGGCCGGGGCGTGTGGTTTCTGGTAGGTTATCACTCTGCGAGCCGCTGATTCGATCTGGAGATTGTCAGCCCAGCGGCAGCGGGCGTCTAGTCAGGACAATCTCCTACTGGATGCCCGCCGCGATGACGGCAAGGGAATTTGTACAGCGGCGCCCCAGAGGAATGCATGGGCTATCCCTCGCGGGCGTTCAGTCCGATGCGCTGCGTTCGCTTTCCGCGCTCCGTGTCCACAGTTCCGTCCTGCCAAAGAGTGCTGCGCCTGCGTACCCTCTTATCTTCAGTATATTGGACCCGGACAGTTCCACCTTGCACTTGTAAGTCTTGCCGTTGTTGGCCACCCGGAGGCTGCGCTCACCCGCTTGGTCAACGGCGGCGCTGATGTTCAACCCTGAGCGATAGCAGATCACATTGTCGGGAGCAAACGAGTCGCCGAGTGCTGGCCTCGTCGAACACATCTAGATTCTCAACCAAGTCCGATGCCAGCCAGATCAGGTGGGGCAATGCTCTATTAGAACGAGGGCCCTGGCTGCTTGAGGAACTCGATCTCCTCGGGAGTCGATGCGCGACTCAGGATGGCGTTCCGGTGCGGAAACCGGTCAAAGCGCTGGATGACATCTCGGTGCCGGTCCGCATACTCCAGGAATCCCGCAAATGCTGGACGCTGCGAAGCGGGCACTTCCTCGCACAAGGCGCGGTAAAGCGCCACCGAGCGCTCCTGATCCTCCAGGAGCTCCGAGTGCTCCAGCGGCAGGTAAAAGAATACGCGCTCGATGGGGCGTAGCCTGCGATCCTCGCCAAGGGTGAGACCTGCCACGCACCAGCAGCGCGCAAGCGCATCATGCTCGAATGCCTGCGGTTCGTTGCGGAACAGATTGCGCGAGAACTGGTCGATGAGAATGATCAGCGCCAGCCGGCCTGCGGGCGATTTCGCCCACTGGTTCATGCGTCCGGCGATAGCTGATTCCCGCAGCTCAACGAACCGCTCACGAATCAGCTGGTCGGTCTTTTCATTCCTGGTCCACCACAGCGCCGACTTCTGATCGATAACCACGCCATCATCCGGGCTGTCGCCGAACCAAAAGTCGAGCAGCGCACGGTAGTCCACAGCCATCGTCACAGAGTACTGGAACACGTCCTCTCATCTTTAGTGCCTTCTCCCCTCGTGGGAGAGGTCCGTGCTTGGCGGGCACAAGCGTCAGTATCAGCGCGGGCGCGGATCAGGCAAACGGCCGCACGCCGATCAGCCACTGATGCAGGAACGCCGCGAACAGCGCCCACACCGCGAGACCGATCACGGTTGCTGTCGCGTCACCCTTCAGGGTGCCGGCCGGATAGCGCACGCCCGCCGCGCGGTCGCGCCGCCGTGCCACCATGTAGTCAAACACCGCCCAGACGAGCACCGCTCCGAAGAGCACCACATCGCCGAGGCCTCCGTTCGAGATGAGGTGCGCGAAGGCCCAGACCTTCACGCCCAGCACCATCGGGTGGCCCAATGCAGGTTTCATGCTGTTGCCCGGCACGTACGCCGCCGCAATCAGGACAAAGGCCGGCAGGTTGAGCACTGCTGCCACCGGGAGCGTCCAGGCAGGCGGGTTCCAGATGACTACGGGTTCGGCGCGCGTGACCCCGTAGCCCCAGACGATCAACACCAGCCCCACGGCCGAAGCGAGCGAGTACAAACCCTTCCACCGCTTCTCCCCCAGGCGCGCAATCTGCCTGACGCGCCAGCCCTCAGCTACCATGCGCACCGAGTGCACACCTAGAAAGATCAACAGCCCAAGAATAAGTGCACTCATGGTCAGCTCCCTCCCCCTCGCCGACTGGTCTCGTGGCCCAGTATGGAAGACTCCCGTCTCAGTGAATAGCTCAACACGCAGCGACAGCACTACCTGTCATTTCGGCCCGAAGGAGAAATCTCCGAGAGAACTCGTCCCTTAGGGGGACCTAGGCGAGGGAGCCGTGGCTTGATCACCCCTCACCCAGATCCATCCTTCTCTTTGCGCCAATTCCATATCCTGCGGCGGACATGCCCTCCCCTCGACAAAGTCCTTCGCCGCAACGAGGCACAGACACGCATTAAACGCATCGGCCCGGGCTGCCACATAGCGTTCCAGCTCTGGGATCTCGTCCCTCAGCCGTCGAGCAATCTCCATTCGAACGACTGCGTCGTCGATCTCCTTGTATTTCGAGTGCGGCAGTTGCCGAGCCCTCAACGTACCCGCCGGATACACCTCAATAGCGGCCACATCGGAAAAAGTCCGGGCTCCATGCCAGCGGTATCGGCTTGTTCGTCATCTGCCGCAGCAGCCCAAGCGCCTGCAACGCCGTGTAGGCGGCGCGGGCAATCCTGTCTGCGCCCACTTCAAGGGCCATCTCTTCGTGAGGCTGGCAACCACTCTATCCGTCTCGCGCCGAAAAAGTGCTTCCTTGGTCGCATCAATCAGCTCTCCCGCCTGATGTTGATTGAGCGAGAGAGCAAAGGTCCGCGGCCAGCCAAGCGGTGCATCCACAGCGATCAAGGCATGGTCGGCGTTGCGCAGGCGAGGCGCAATCCGGTTCGTGAGCGCGTCCGAATCGGTCTACGATTGAACCAAGCCTGCTTCTTCGACCTCTACTATGCTGTCCTCATAGTGACCGATTGCATAGCCGAAGTTGCTCCACTTCGACGCAGCGTCGAGCCCAATCATCAGCACGCGCGGTATCTAGCAGGCTGCTGAAAAAGTCATGAACTTTGTTGAAATCGGCCGATCCGATCGCAGAGCACCCCGATGACGAGGAAAAGCGCGATGCGTGGAGCCGACATCCGACAAGACAACATGTTCAGTTACGTGTCGCTGGATGCGCGCGTGCCGAAGAGCCATCCGCTGCG